>NZ_WWCX01000034.1:0-62009 GCF_009857655.1 Duganella vulcania | reverse complement strand
GGCACCGATGCCGCGCGCGCCGCCCGTCACCAGGGCGTGCTTGCCGCTGAGCGGCAGGCCGGCCGTGCCGGCACCCTGGACTGCGGCTAGGCCCGCGCCACGGGCCGAGGCGGAACCCGGTGCCAGGTAGGCGTCGCGCGCCGAAGGTTTCCTGGTTTCGCTCATTGCCTCACCCTTCCAGCAGCTTGGCCGCGACTTGTTGCGGCGTGAGGCCGGTATTGGCCGCCGCCAGTTGGCGCTCGCGTTCGAGATTGCGTTCCAGCTGCTGCTTGGCCGGCAGGTACTGCTTGGGCCAGGCAACGCCGGAATAGCCGATCTTGGCCGCCTCCGCCAGCGTCCACGCCGGATTGGCCAGGTGCGGGCGGCCGACCGCGCACAGGTCGGCGCGGCCGGCGGCAATGATGCCGTTCGCGTGGTCGGCCTCGAAGATCGAACCGACGGCGATCGCGCCGATGCCGGCCTCGTTGCGGATGCGGTCCGCGAACGGCGTCTGGAACATGCGGCCATAAACCGGCTTTTCCTGCTTGCTGACCTGGCCCGACGAGCAGTCGATCATGTCGGCGCCGGCGGCCTTGAACAGCCGGGCGATTTGCACCGCGTCGTCCGGCGTGATGCCGCCTTCAACCCAGTCGTGCGCGGAGATGCGCACGCTCATCGGCTTGTGCTGCGGCCAGGCGGCGCGCATCGCGGCAAACACGCGCAGCGGATAGCGGCAGCGGTTTTCCAGGCTACCTCCGTATTCGTCGCCGCGCTGGTTGGTCAGCGGCGAGATGAAGGACGACAGCAAATAGCCGTGCGCGCAGTGCAGCTCCAGCCAGTCGAAGCCCGCTTCGTCGGCCGCCAGCGTGGCGCGCACGAAGTCGGCCTCGATGCGGTCCATATCGGCCTGGGTCATTTCGCGCGCGGTCTGCGAGATGCCGGCCAGGTACTGCTGCGGCGAGGCGGAGACCAGCGGCCAGTTGTCCTTGTCCAAGGGCTGGTCGATGCCGTCCCACATGGCGCGGGTCGAGCCCTTGGCGCCGGCGTGGCCCAGTTGCAGCGCGATCCTGGCGTCGCTGTGCTGGTGGACGAAATCGACGATGCGCTTCCAGGCTTGCGTGTGCTCCGGCGCGTACATGCCGGGACAGGCCGGCGTGATGCGCGCATCGGCGGACACGCAGGTCATCTCGGCGAACACCATCGCCGCGCCGCCCAGTGCGCGCGCGCCAAGGTGCGCCAGGTGGTAGTCGCCGGCGACGCCGTCCACCGCGCTGTACTGCGCCATCGGCGATACGACGATGCGGTTTTTCAGCAAAAGGTCGCGGACCTTGAACGGCGTGAACATCGGCGGCGCGGCCTTTGTTGGCGGCAGGCCGGCCTGTTCGCAAGCGCGGTCGGCGAACCAGCGTTCGTAGTCCGCCACGTAGGCCGCATCGCGCAGGCGCAGGTTCTCGTGCGACAGGCGCTGGCTGCGCGTGAGCATCGAGTAGGCAAACTGCGGCGCTTCCATCGCCGTGTAGCGCTCGACGTTCTCGAACCACTCCATCGAGTTGCGGGCCGCGCTTTGCAGCTTGATCACTTCCACCGCCCGCACCGATTGATACGCCGCCAGCGCGGCGGAGGCGTCGGTGTGCTGGCCGAAGCAGCGCGCCAGCTCGATCGCGTCCTCCAGCGCCAGCTTGGTGCCGGAGCCGATCGAATAGTGCGCCGAGTGCGCGGCGTCGCCCATCAGCACCACCGGCACATCACCGTTCCAGTGAACCCACTGGCCGCAGACGATGCGCGGGAACTTGATCCACATGCCGGAACCGCGCAGGTGCGCCGAATTGGACATCAACCCGTGGCCGTCCAGCTGCTCCGCGAACAGCTGCTCGCAATACGCGATGGACTGCTCCGCGCTCATCTCCTCCAGCCCCGCCGCGCGCCACACCGATTCCGGCGTCTCGACGATGAAGGTCGAGGTGTCGCCATCGTACTGGTAGATGTGTGCCTGGAACCAGCCGTGCTCCGTCTGTTTAAAGGCGAAGGTGAAGGCGTCGAACTTCTTGCGTGTGCCCAGCCACACGAAGCGGCACTGGCGCGCCTCGATCTGCGGCTGGTAGCTGTCGGCATAGCGGGTGCGGGTGCGGCTGTTCAAACCGTCGGAGGCGATCACCAGGTCGGCGCCGTAGCGGGCGGCGATCTCCTGGTCGTCCGCGACCTCGGTCTCGAACACCAGCGACACGCCCAGCTCCTCGCAGCGCTGCTGCAGGATGTTGAGCAGGCGCTTGCGGCCGATGCCGCAGAAACCGTGGCCGCCGGACGTGACCTTCTCGCCCTTGAAGAAGACGTCGATATCGTCCCAGTGGTTGAACGACTGCAGGATCGCGCGCGCGGTCGGCTCGTCGGAGTTCATCAGGTTGCCCAGCGTCTGGTCGGAGAACACCACGCCCCAGCCGAAGGTGTCGTAGGGACGGTTGCGCTCCACCACCGTGATCTGGTGGGACGGGTCCTGCTTCTTCATCAACAGGCTGAAATACAGGCCGGCGGGGCCGCCGCCTATGCAAACGATATTCATGCGGTTCTCTCTATTCGGTTCGCAGCTTAAAGCGCTGCAGCTTTCCGGTTTCGGTACGCGGCAGCGCCGCCAGGTAGCGGATGGCGCGTGGATACTTGTACGGCGCGATCTGCCCTTTGACGAACTCCTGCAACTGCGCCGTCATGGCCTCCGACGCCTCGTGGCCCGGCTTGAGCACCACATGCGCTTCGACGATCTGCCCGCGCTCCTCATCCGCCCTTCCGATCACGCCGCATTCGGCCACGGCGGGATGGCGCAGCAGCGCGTCCTCCACCTCCGGGCCGGCGATGTTGTAGCCGGCCGAGATGATCATGTCGTCGGTGCGCGAGCGGTAGTAGAAATAGCC
Source organism: Duganella vulcania (assembly GCF_009857655.1). NCBI lineage: Bacteria > Pseudomonadati > Pseudomonadota > Betaproteobacteria > Burkholderiales > Oxalobacteraceae > Duganella > Duganella vulcania. The sequence goes on along the minus strand of NZ_WWCX01000034.1, from coordinate 59,127 downwards.
GTCGGCGTCCATCTCGTAGGCGTCGCCGGTGAGGTTCCAGCCATTGAGCACATAGTCGCGCTGGCGCTCGTCGGCCAGGTAGCGGCAGCCGGTCGGCCCCTTCACCGCCAGCCGGCCGATCACGCCCGGCCCGACCGGGTTGCCGTCGTGGTCGAGGATGCAGGCCTGGTAGCCCGGCACCGGCTTGCCGGTGGCGCCGGGCCGTATCTGGTCGCCGGAGGCCGAGATGAAGATGTGCAGCAGCTCCGTCGCGCCTATGCCATCGATCATCGCCAGCCCGGTGGCCTGGCGCCAGCTCTCGCGCGTGGCCAGCGGCAGCGCTTCGCCGGCGGAGACGGACTTGCGCAGGCTGGAGATGTCGTACTTGCCGGCCAGCGGCGCCATTTGACGGTAAAAGGTCGGCGCGGTGAAACACACGGTGGCGCGGTATTTTTCGATCGCCTGCAGCAGCGTTTCGGGCGTCAGCTTTTCCAGCAGGACGGCCGTCGCGCCTACCCGCAGCGGGAACAGCAGCAGGCCACCGAGGCCGAAGGTAAAGGCCAGGGGCGGCGTGCCGATGAAAATGTCGCCGGGCTGCGATCCCAGCACCGAGCGCGGGAAGCAGTCGCAAATCGCCATCACGTCGCGATGGAAGTGCATGGTCCCTTTCGGGATGCCGGTGGTGCCGGAGGTGAAGCTGATCAGGCAGACGTCGTCGGCCGCCGTGTCCACCGCGTCGAAGCTGTCCGGCTGCCCCGCCATCAGCGCCTCCAGGCCGCCGTCGGCGGCGCCGAACCACAGCGTCTTCGCCTTCACGGCGGCGGGAAGGTCCACCGCTTCCATTTCGGCGCGCAGGCTGTCGGCGCACAGCACGGCGTTGATCTCGGCCTTGGCGGCGATGGTGCCCAGTTCGCGCGCACGCAGCAGCGGCATGGTGGGCACGGCGATGCAGCCTGCCTTGAGCACCGCCAGGATGCAAGCCGCCATCATCGGATTGTTCGCGCCGCGCAGCAGCACGCGGTTGCCCGCCTCCAGCCCCAGCGCGCCGCGCAGCACATGGGCGATGCGGTCGACCTGCTGCTGCAATTGGGTGTAGGTCCAGCTGAGATGTTCGCCGCGGATGGCGACGTGGCCGGCCGCGCCGCCGGCCAGCGCGCCGTCGAACAGCGCCGCCACGCAATTGAGGCGCGGCGGGTATTGCAGCTCGGGCAGGTCGAAGCGCAGCTCGGGCCACAACGCCGGCGGCGGCAGGTGCTCGCGCGCGAAGCGGTCGGTGTGCGCGCTGTCGTTGCTGGTGACGGAGGTGCTGCTGACTGAGGTGCTGGTCATGGTCGCCCTGAAGTTGGAGGTCGTTCGGTAGCCGCTGCTCACGCAGCAGATACTTTAAACCTAAACTATATCAGCATCAAGTGCTATCGCTCAGGCGGCGCCGCTCTGCCGTACCAGGCCGGATTGATGGATCACGGCGCGCACCACGTCGGCCAGCACGGCCTGCACCGCCTCGTTGGACAGCTTGCCGGGCGCAAGGCCCTTCAGCACGGCGGCCGCGCCGTCCAGCCCCAATGTGACGCAGCCGGCGTGCAGGCGTTCGACGCGCGCGTGCGCCTCCTGCTGCTGCCCCTTGGCCAGCAGGGCTTCCAGGTCGCCGGTGGCGACGGTCAGCTGGTTCTGGAATCCGCTCAGGTAGACCAGCAGGCGCTCGGCGTTGATGCCCAGCCGGCGCAAGGTGGCGGCGGGATCTTCCGCGTGATGGTCGTAGCCGTTGGCCGCCTGGTCGAGGAAATTGACCAGGTGGACCCTGACCTGCTCGGCCTGGAACGGCTTGACGATGTAGCCGGCCGCGCCGGCGTTGGTGGCTTCCTGTACGGTGTCCTTGTCGTTGGCGGACGTCACCAGCACAAAGGGCATGGTGTTCAGTTCCGCATGCCCCTTCACGCGCTGGAGCAGCTCCATGCCGGACAGGCGCGGCATGCGCAGGTCGCAGAAACAGATCGCAGGACGCAAGCCGTCTTCCAGCTGCTGCCAGGCGTCCGCGCCATCTTCCGCTTCGACGATATCGAATTTGCCGCAGCTGTCGATCAGGTGCATCAACACCATGCGCGAGACGACGTCGTCGTCGACTACCAAAACTTTCATGAGACTCCCTGTGCCCTTAACGACTACTTTAGTGTGACCTCAGTACGGCACTTAGCAACGATATTACATGAAAAACAGGGTCAATATGTCCTGGACATCGAAGGTTTTGTATGAATTACGTCAGCTTACGAAGTGCTAGCCGCGCCGGCCCGCGCCAACAACGCGCGCAGCTGGGGCATGGCTTCGGCGATGCGCGCCCAGTTGCCATGGTCGGCGTCGAGTTCCAGCTCGCCGCACAGGGCTTGCAGCTCCTGCTCCTCCAGATAGCCGGCGCTGCCCTTCATGCCGTGCAGCAGGCGGCTGGCGGTATCGGCGTCGGCCTGCTCGACGGCGCGCTCCAGGTCCGCCAGCCGCAGCGGCGCATCCTGCAGGAAGGCGCTGCGCAGGCGCAGTTTCAGATCGCTGCCGCCGCTGTGCTGCGCCAGCCGGGCCGGTTCCTCCGAGGCCGGTGCCACGCCGAACAGTGCATCGAGTTCCGCCGTGCCGTGCGCGGGGTCGTGGCGCGGCGCCATGCGCGGCAGCTGGAAGCCCCGCTGCAGCTGGCGTTCGATCGCGCGGCTCAACTGGAAGTGCAGCTTGTCCTCGTCGATCGGCTTGGTAAGGAAGTCGTCCATGCCGGAGGCCAGGTAGCGGCTGCGGTCTTCCTCGCTGGCGTTGGCGGTCAACGCGATGATCATCAGTTCCTGGTCGCGTACCGGCATCGCCTCGGTGCCGCCGGAGCGGATCATGCGAGTGGCGCTGGCGCCGTCCATCTCCGGCATGCGGCCGTCCATCAGGATCAAGTCGTAGCGCGTCAGCGAACAGGCCTTGACGGCCAGCGCGCCGTTGGCGGCGATATCGACCTTGTGGCCCAGGTCTTCCAGCATCATGCGGATGATGATCTGGTTGGTCGGGAAGTCCTCCGCGCACAGCACCTTGAGCTGGTGGCTGTGCGGCTCGCGCGGCACGTGCGGCACCAGCGGCGGCGGCACGCCGTTCGCCAGCGGCAGTTCGAACGAGAACACGCTGCCCTCGCCCGGCGCGCTGACGGCGTTGATGCCGCCGCCCATCAGCTCGACCAGCTGGCGGCAGATCGCCAGTCCCAGGCCGGTGCCGCCGTAGCGGCGCGTGGTGGAGGCGTCGGCCTGCTCGAATTGCTGGAACAGGCGCGGGATCGCGGCGGCCTCGATGCCGATGCCGGTGTCGGCGACGCTGAAGCGGATGCGGTTGAGCGCTCCCTTGTAGCCGGCGCGGGCGCGCGCGTCGTCCTCCTGCGGCACGCGCTCGACGCGCATCCGCACCGACCCGTGCTCGGTGAACTTGAAGGCGTTGCCGACCAGGTTGACCAGCACCTGGCGCAGGCGCGTCGGGTCGCCGACGACGAACTGCGGCAGGCCTTCGCCGAACTCCAGGCTGAATTCCACGCTGTGCGCGGCAGCCTGCTCCTCGAACAGGCTGACCACGTTCTCCACCGCCGCCGACAGCGAGAAGTCGATGTTCTCGATGGTCAGCTTACCCGCCTCGATCTTCGAGAAGTCCAGCAGGTCGTTGATGATCGACAGCAGCGACTGCGCACTGGCCTGGCCGCGCAGGATCTGCTCGCGCGTGCCGACCGCCAGCCGGCTGTCGCGCAGCGCGAAGTTCAGCATCCCGATCACGCCGGCCAGCGGAGTGCGCATCTCGTGGCTCATATTGGCCAGGAATTCGGACTTCTGGCGCGTGGCGTCTTCCGCCTTCTGCTTGGCCAGGCGCAGGCGCTCGTCGTTCTCCTGCAAGGCGCGGTTGGCCAGCGCCAGCTCCTCGGTGTGCAGGCGCACCTGGCGTTCCTGCTGCAGCAACTGGGCCTGGGTCTGGCGCAGCTCCTGCAGCGTTTCTTCCAGCTGCTGGTAGGCGCGCGCGTTTTCCAGGCCGGCGGCGGCGTGCGAGGCCAGCGTTTGCAGCATGTCCATGTGCACCTGCTGGTAGCAGTTCTTCTCGACGCTCTGCACGCACAGCAGGCCGACCACCTTGTCGTTGGCCACCAGCGGCGCGTACATCATCGACTGCGCCACGGCGGCCGGCGCGCCGTCCTCGCGCACGCAGGTCACCAGCATATCCAGGCCCGATTCATCCATGTAGTTGCGGTATTCGGCCTGGAAGTCGTTGATGAACACCGGCTTGCGCTGCGTCAGGCACCACACGGCCAGCTGGTTGGGCTGGTCCAGGGGGCGCTGGTAGGGCAAGGTGCGCACGCCGGCGTCGATGGCGAAGGGGAAGTCGATCACGCCCTCGTCCTCGCGCACGAAGCCGATGCCGAAGATCTGGGCGTCCATCAGGTGATGCACGTGGCGGTACAGCGTGCGCATGGAGGTTTCCATGTCCAGCGTGGCGCTCATCTCGCGACCCAGCTCGCTCAGCACCGAGATGTTGCGGTGCGCCTGTTCGACGTTCTCCTTCTGCCGTTCGACTTCCACCTTTTGCCGCTCGGTGTCGACGCGGCGCTGCTCGGCCTCGGCGCGCTGGGCCTCGGCCTCCAGGCGGCGCTGCTCCAGTTCGCGCTTCTGCTGTTCCAGCAGCAGGTTCTTTTGTTCGACTTCCGCCGTGCGCGAGCCGACCAGCTCCTCCAGCCGCTGCTGCTGGTGATGCAGGCTGCGCACGCGCGCGTGATAGGCGGCCCAGGCGGCGCCGGCCAGCACCACGCCGAACAGGCCGCGGAACCACCAGGTCTTCCAGAACGGCGGCAGGATGGTGATCTCCAGTGTGGCCGCGTTGTCGTTCCAGATGCCGTCCTTGTTGGCGGCCTTGACGCGGAAGGTGTACTTGCCGGGATCGAGGTTGGTGTAGGTGGCGAAGCGCTTGGTGGAATCGGTGACCACCCAGTCCTCGTCGAAGCCCTGCAGCTGGTAGGCGAAGCGGTTGCGCTGCGGCGCGGCGTAGTGCAGCGCCGCGAACTCCAGCGAGAACACGGAATCGCCTTCGAGCAGCGTCAGCGCGTTGGTGTGCTCGATCGCCACCTTCAGCACGTCGGGATGGTCGCCCTGCCCCGGCTTGAGCGACTTGTTAAAGATCTGGAAGTCGGTGATGGCGACGGTCGGCGCCACGCTGTTCTCGCGCACCTCCGGCGGCGCGAACGCGGTGATGCCATTGAAGCCGCCGAAGTACAGCGTGCCGTCCGGCGTACGCAGCGCGGAGCCGTCGAAGTAGGCGCCTTCGATGGTGCCGTCGGCGCCGCCGTAGTTGCGCACCAGGCCCGTCTCGGTGTTCAGGCGCGACAGGCCGCTGTTGGTGCTCAACCAGAGATTGCCCGCGTCGTCCGGCAGGATGGAGGCGATGGCGTCGTCGGCGATGCCGTCCTTGCGCAGGTAGCGGCGGAAGCGGATGGCGCCGTCGGCCGCCACTTCCATCTTGTTCAGGCCCGCCGCCGTGCCGACCCAGATGGTGCCGCGCCCGTCCTCGTACAGGTAGTGCACCTCGTCGTGACTGAGGCTGAAAGGGTCGGTGGGGTCGCGCCGGAAGTGGCGGAACGTGCCGGTCTTGCGGTCCAGCAGATCGAGGCCGTTGAAGGTACCCACCCACAGCTGGCCCTTGCGGTCCTCCAGTATCGGCCGCACCACGTTGTCGGCCAGGCTGCTCATGTCGGATGGATCGTGGCGGAAGGTGCGCACGTCCATGGTCTGCGGGTCGAGCCGGTGCAGCCCCCCGCGCGAGGCGATCCACAAGATGCCGCTGCGGTCGCCGACGATGTTGCGGATGGTGTCGCTGGCCGGATCGCCGCGCACGAAGGACAGCGCCTTGATCGCGCCGCTCGCCACGTCCAGGTGGTTGACGCCGGCCCGCCCGCCGATCCATATATTGCCGTTCTTCTCGCGCCACAGCGCGGTGACCTGGTCGTCGCTTAAGCTGTTGGCGCGTTGCGGATCGTGGCGCCACACCTTGCCCTCGCCGCTGACCGGATCGTACAGATTCAGGCCGCCGCTGCTGCCCAGCCACAGCTGGCCGCGCGCCTCGGCGACGATGGCGCGCACCTTGTTGTCCGACAGGGTGTTGGGGATGTCGGCCTGGCGCACGATGCGGGCGAAGCCGCCGCTGCCCAGGTCCACGCGGCTGGCGCCGTCGTTCCAGGTGCCGACCCAGAAGGTGCCGACGCGGTCGCGGAACAGCGCCGAGATCTGGTTGTCCGCCACGCTGTGGCTATCGCTGAATTGATGTAGATACTGTACCAGCCGGTTCTCCGCCGGCAGCCAGCGCAGCAGGCCGTCGGCCTGGGTGCCGACCCAGACGTTGGTCTCGGCGTCGACATACAGCGTGGTGACGCTCATGCCCGGCTTCATGCCCTCGCGCGGGCCGAGGCGGCGGCGCTGCGGCTCCTTGCCCAGCAAACGCCATTGTTCCAGGCCGCCCAGCGTGCCCACCCACAGCGTCTGCGCGCTGTCGACCTGCAGCGCCAGCACGGCGTTGAATTTGCTGTCGCCGTGGGCGTCGATGGTGAAGTGCTGGAAGCGCGCCTCGCCCGGCGCCAGCATATCGAGGCCGGTGGCGGTGGCCACCCACAGGCGGCCCGCGGCGTCCAGCGCCAGCGCGTTGACCTGGTCGTTGGCCAGGCTGCCGGCATCGGCCGGATCGTGGTGCCAGCTGGTGAAGCGCTGATTGGCCGGGTTGAAGTGATGCAGGCCGTCGGCGCTGGCCAGCCAAAGGCCACCCTCGCCATCGTCGGCGATGGCGCGCACGTGGCGGTTGCCGTTGCCGCGCTGCGCCGATTCGTGCGGCAGGAAGTGGGTGAAGGTCTTGGTGGTGGGGTCGTAGCGATCCAGGCCGCCGTCGGTGCCCACCCACAGCTGGCCGGCGCGGTCCAGGTGCAGCACGCGCACCCAGTTGTCGGTCAGGCTGCGCGGGTCGGAGACGGCGCTCTTGTAGGTGACGGTGCGGTAGCCGTCGAAGCGGGTCAGGCCGGCCTGGGTGCCCAGCCAGATGAAGCCCTGCTTGTCCTGGGCGATGGCCAGCACCGATTCCTGCGCCAGTCCGTGTTCGACGCTGAGCTGCTCGAAGCGCAGCGTGCGCGGCGGCGCCCCGGCCCATGCGGCGGCCGCGCCCAGGCCCCACAACAGCAGGACGGGCAGCAGCAAGCGGCTACAGAGGTGTGTCAAAAACAGCAAAAAGAGTCCCGTCGGTCAGGTATCCATGCGCAAAATTCAGGATTCGAAAAACGCCAGCACATCGTCCTTGCGCGCGTGCGTGTCGCGCTGTCCGAGCCGGATCAACTCGCAAGTATATGTCGATTCGAACAACAGGTACGACGCGAGTGCGGCGCCGCGCGTTTCGGTGGCGCCTATCCCGGACAGCATGGTGCGTATCGGCGCCGGCAGACTGGCGATGTGGCGGCTGGCGATGTCGTCGAGCCGCTCGGACGGCGCGATCACCAGCAGCTGCACCGGCTTGAGCGGCGTCTGCGACAGCAGCTCCGGCGGCAGCATGGACAGCGTCTTGTTGATGCGCTCCAGCCGTTCGATGTCGACCGCCAGGCTATCGAGGAAGATCGACGACATGGCGTGGCCGGCGATCTGCGCCAGGCTGGGATAGCGCGCCGCGCTTTTCTCGGCGGCGCTGCGGGCCGGCTCGGTCAGGCGCCCCGCCCCGACCACCAGCACCTTGCTGGCGCCAAGGTGGATGGCCGGCGAGATCGGCGCCAGCTGGCGCATCGAACCGTCGCCGCAGTATTCGCGGTGGCCGCCCATGTACAGCGGCGTGGCCGGGAAGATGAACGGGATCGCCGACGACGCCAGCAGATGCTCGACGCCGATCTGGTCCTGCAGGGCCACGCGCTGCATGCGTATCCACGGCGCGATGTCGGCGGCGGTCTGGTAGAACGTCATGTGGTTGCCGGCGGTGTAGGACGAGGCGGTGACGGCCAGCGCGTGCAGCAGGCCCTCGGACAGCACCGAGTCCAGGCGCGGCAGATCGAGCATGCGGTGCAGCAGGCCGACCAGCGGGGTATTGTCCAGCAACGACGCGGGCGGCGCGGCGCGCCATTTGCGCAGCAGCCAGCCGAACGACAACAGCGACAACCAGCGCGCGCCGGAGCGGATCACGCCCAGCGAGTCGGCGCGGTAGACCTGCCCCACTTCGATGTGCTGCCAGACGTCGAGCAGCTTTTGCACGCCCTCGCCGAAGTTATCGGCGCGGCAGGCCAGCGCGGTGGCGTTGATGGCGCCGGCCGAGGTGCCGCAGATGATGTCGAACGGATTGCGCGCCGGCGGCCAGCCCGCTTCCCACAGTATCTCCGAGATCGCCTGCAGCACGCCGACCTGGTAGGCGGCGCGGGCGCCGCCGCCCGTCAGGATCAATCCTGTTTTCTTTTGAATTCCCATACGACAAGGTTAGCAGGGTATGCCGGATTTGGGGAGCGTTTGACGGCTTTAGTCGCCTAATACGACACCTTCGCGACGGGGATCGGCGCCGCCGAACCACTGCTCCTTGCCGCCGGCCGTGCGGCGCTGGATGCCCTGCAGGCCTGAGTTGAGCTCGAACTCGCGCACCTGGTGGCCGCGCGCCTTGAGCTGCTCCACCACCGCCGGCGCCACGCGCCCCGCTTCCAGTTCGGTCGGGCCGTTGCGGCTGCCGATATTGGGCAGGCTGATGGCCTGCTGCACATCGAGCTGCCAATCCAGCGTGCCGACCAACACCTTGGCCACGTAGTTGATGATGGCCGAGCCGCCCGGCGAGCCGGTGGCCAGCACCAGCTTGTGCGTGCCCTTGTCGAACACCAGCGTCGGCGACATGGCGCTGCGCGGGCGTTTGCCGGCCTGCACGCGGTTGGCGATCGGGCCGTTTTCGTCCTGCGAATCGAAGGAGAAGTCGGTCAGCTGGTTGTTCAGCATGAAGCCGTCGACCATCTGGCGCGCGCCGAAGGCGTCTTCCACCGAGGTGGTCATCGACAGGCCGCCGCCGTAGGCGTCCACCGCCACCAGGTGCGAGGTCGATGGCTTGTCGATGGCGGTGTCGGCGCCCCACGCGACCTGCATCGTGGCCGGCGTGCCGTAGTTGGCGCGGCCCATGGACTTCTCGCCGATCAGCGAGGCGCGCTGCTTCAGGTAGTCCTTGTCCAGCAGCGCGGTGACGCCCTTGCCGGGCAGCGGCACGAAATCGGTGTCGGCGACGTAGCGGTTGCGGTCCGCGTAGGCCAGGCGTCCAGCCTCGCTGAACAGGTGGATGCCCTCGGCCGTCAGCATGCCGTTGACCGGCTTGTACGGGCTGATGTCCTTCACTTCCAGGATGCCCAGCATCTGCGCGATGGCGATGCCGCCCGACGACGGCGGCGGCGCGCCGCACACGGTCCAGGCCTTGTAGTCGCTGCAGATTGGCGTGCGCTCCTTGGCCTGGTAGCCGGCGATGTCGGCGGCGGTCAGCTTGCCGGGATTGGTCGGATGGCCGGCCACCTTGGCGGCGATGTCGCGCGCGATGCGGCCTTTGTAGAAGGCGTCGGCGCCGCCGTCGGCGATCTCGCGCAGCGTGCGCGCCAGTTCGGGGTTCTTCAGCAGGTAGCCGACCGGGCGCGGTTTGCCGTCCTCGCCGAAGAAGTAGGCCCTGGCGACCGGGTCGCGCGCCAGATAGCGGTCGTAGTTGAGCAGCGCGTTCAGGCGCGGGCTGACATTGAAGCCGTCTTCGGCCAGCTTGATGGCCGGCGCGAACAGCGCCTTCCATGGCAGCTTGCCGTGCTCCTTGTGCGCCAGCTCCAGCATGCGCAGCACGCCGGGCGCGCCGACCGAGCGGCCGCCGATCACGCCGATTTCACGCGAGACCGGTTTGCCGTCCTTGTCCTGGAACAGATGTTCGTCCGCCGTGGCGGGCGCGGTTTCGCGGCCGTCGTAGGATTGCACGCGCTTGCCGTCGGAGTACAGCAGGAAGGAGCCGCCGCCGATGCCGGACGATTGCGGCTCGACCAGCGTGAGCACCAGCTGGGTGGCGATGGCCGCGTCGATCGCGGCGCCGCCCTGCTTGAGCATCTGGTAGCCGGCCTGGGTGGCCAGCGGATTGGCCGCCGCCACCATGAATTTTTGCGCGGACTTGCCGGCTTTTTCGGCGAAACCGGTGGCGATTTCGGGCGCCACATCGGCGCCGGTGCGTTGTGCGTAGACCGGCGCGTTCAACGCGGCCAGCAGCGGAAGGGACAGCGCGAGGCTCAGCGCCAAAGGCTTCAGACGAAACATGGACTCTCCAAAAATAAGAGGCGCGCGGCCAGGGCCGCGCGCCCGATCACTCTGGCATCCTACACGAAATCGTGTAAACCGTTTACTTCGGCTGCATGCGGATGGCGCCGTCCAGGCGGATGGTTTCGCCGTTCAGCATCGTGTTCTCGATGATGGCCTTGGCCAGGTGGGCGTATTCGTCCGGGCGGCCGAGGCGCGGCGGGAACGGCACCATATTGCCCAGCGCGGTGCGCACTTCCTCCGGCATGCCCATCAACATCGGGGTTTCGAAGATGCCGGGGGCGATGGTCATCACGCGGATGGCGCTGCGCGACAGGTCGCGCGCCATCGGCAAGGTCAGGCCGGCGACGGCGGCCTTGGAGGCGGCGTAAGCGGCCTGGCCGATCTGGCCGTCGAAGGCCGCGACCGAGGCGGTGTTGATGATCACGCCGCGTTCGCCGCTGTCGGTGGCGGCGGTCTTGCCCATGGCGTCGGCGGCCAGGCGGGCCATGTTGAAGGTGCCGACCAGGTTGATGTTGACGGTGCGCTGGAACACATCCAGCGGGTGCGGGCCGTCCTTGCCGACGGTCTTGACGGCCGGCGCCACGCCGGCGCAGTTGATCAGGCCGCGCAGCGTGCCCAGCGCGAGGGCGGCGTCCACCACGGCCGTGCCGTCGGCTTCAGAGGTGACGTCGCACTTGACGAAGACAGCCTTGAGCTCGGCGGCCAGCGCCTCGCCCGGCTCGACCTGCACGTCGGCCAGCACGACCTTGCCGCCCTGCCCCACGATCATGCGCGCGGTGGCAGCGCCCAGGCCCGACGCGCCGCCGGTGACGATGAATACGTTGTTCTGAATTTGCATGTGTGTCCCTATCTGTTTTTATTTGACGTTTACGTTAACGTCACATCGCAATTGTAGCGAATTTTTCGCCAGGATTGAGGAAAAAGCGCAAGGGGGCGCCCGCCCTGCCATGCTACGGTTTGCGTCCGACCGCGAAGGAGTCAGACATGGACGCCAGGATCAGCCTCAACTTTTCTATTGCCAAGGTGATCGCGGTCTTCACGGTGCTCGCCGGCCACTGGTTTTCGCCGTCGATTTTGTGGATACCGGTGACTGTCGGACTGTTTATCTTCGCGTTTTCGTCGGGGTACTTCACTTCGCTGCGATACGGGGCGGAGCTCGACATCGGCCGGTTCTGGCGGAATAAACTGGAGCGGCTGGGCGTGCGCTACTGGGTCGTCCTGGGATTTCTTGCAGTCGTGGTCATGCTGCGCGGCGGCGTGTTATTTCACTGGCACACGCTGGTGCATTTTCTCGGGCTGTCGGGCGTGCTGAACTGGATGGGCATCCCCAACCGCAGCGGGCTGGGCGCCGGCTTGTGGTTTTTTACGCTGTTGCTGGTGTTTTACCTGAGCTATCCATTGCTGGCGAAGGCCTGCTGGTCGACACCGCGCGCCGTGGTCGTCGCGGTGGCGTCAACCGTGATCGCGATTTACCTTGAAGAGCAGTCCCAGATCGGCCATGAACTTTGGCTGACATCGCTGGGTTTCATCGTCGGCGTGGCGTATGGCATGTCGATGCCACGACTGCGCGCCTGGCCGGCAGCGCTGGCCGCCGCGCTCGGATGCGTCGCATTGCTGGCGGCTCACAGCACCGGGTTCAAGGGCGCCAATACCGCGCTGATCGCCCTGACCAGCATCGCCTGTTGCGTATGGCTGGCCAACGCCACCGGAATCCGCTGGCATGGACTGTCCCGGCTCGCAGAGCTTGAGGACTACCTGCTCGAAATCTTCCTGATCCACACTTATCTGTTTGTGCACCCCACTCACAACGCCCCGCTCGACCTCGTCATCTCGACCGTCGTCATTTTGGCCGTGACTGTGGGTCTTCACCGCCTGTCGCGCAGCGCGCCGGTGGGCGTGCGGCAGCATTAGCACTGCACCCAGATGCCGTTGCGGTTGCAGACTTTGCCCGAGGGCGAAATGACGGTGCCGGGACCGGCATTGTTGATGTGGGTGCCGTTGGCGTCGTTGCAGCCGGTGGGGCCACAGTTGTTCAGGGCCTTCGGTGCGTTGGGAGGATTCAGCAAGGTTTGCAACGACGGCGATGGCGGCGCGGCGGGCATGGCAACCTGCGGTGCCTGCTTGACGACGGGCATGCGCTGGATGATCTGCGGGACGGGACGGCGTGGCATCGGCTTGCGCGCCGGCGCGGTGCGGCACGGTTCGACGGCCAACCGCAGGCCGTCCGCGCTCAGCGTGCAGACCGGCAGTTTGGCATATTCGCGAAGCTCGGGACTGGCCGGAGCTACGATCTTGGCGGGGCCCGGCGCCTGGGCCCCTGCCGATCCGCCCGACAGCGCCAGCATCAGGCAAAGTACGGCGCGCGACGTCATGGCGGCGGCACCACGGTGGCGACCAGCATGCGCCATGGCAGCAGGCAGCTTGTGATGTTGGGGTAGTAGCCACGCGGGTTGTCGCAGTAGTAAAGCCTTCTCGACGATACGCCGGCGTCGGGTGGCGGCAGGTACAGCGGCGGGTCGGCGTAGTAGCCGGACGGATAATAATACCCGTCGTAGTAGGGCCCGTAGTAGCGGTAACGCGGCCAGTAGACAGGCGCTCCGACGAAGACGCCGCCGCGCACATAGCCGCGGCCGTGATGATAGCCATGGCCGCCTCCCCAGCCGCCATGGAAATGGCCGTGGCCCCCTCCTCCGTGGCTATGGCCCTGCGCCCAGGCATATGGGCAGGTCAGCGCTCCCAGCAGGAACGCCAACAGCAATGCCGGTTTCAACAAATTCATGGCGTCACCTCGCGTAGTGCTACACCTTTCATTATTAGCAGGTGTAGCACCAGAGGGAAGCGTTTGAAACAATTGGTAACGCTTACTTGCCTGGCGGTGGCGCCTCCGCCGAGGCGGCGGGAGTTGCCGCGGCAGGCTCCACTGCCGGCGCGCCCGGCGCCGGTTGTGCGCCTTCCGTCATCGGCGCCGACGCCGAGGGCTGTGGAGGAGGCGGCACGTCGGCCGGCTTCATCATGCCATCGCCTGGCGACGTGATCATCGTCGGCGCCGGCGCGGTGATCGCCGTGACCGGCGCAGGCGCAGATACCGCCAGCCAGCCCGAGGCCGGCAGCAGCGGCACCAGCAGCAGCGCCACGATGTTGATGATCTTGATCAGCGGATTGACCGCCGGCCCCGCCGTGTCCTTGTAAGGATCGCCGACGGTGTCGCCGGTCACGGCCGCCTTGTGCGCGTCCGAACCCTTGCCGCCGAAGTGGCCGTCCTCGATGTATTTCTTGGCGTTGTCCCAGGCGCCGCCGCCGGTGGTCATCGAGATCGCCACGAACAGGCCGGTGACGATGGTCCCCATCAGCATGCCGCCCAGCGCGGCCGCCCCCAGCAGCATGCCGACAATGATCGGCACCACCACCGGCAGCAGCGACGGGATGATCATTTCCTTGATCGCCGACGCGGTCAGCATGTCGACAGCCTTGTCGTACTCCGGCTTGCCGGTGCCGTCCATGATGCCCTTGATGTCGCGGAACTGGCGGCGCACCTCCACCACCACGGCGCCGGCCGCGCGGCCCACGGCCTCCATCGCCATCGCGCCAAACAGGTAGGGAATCAGGCCGCCGATGACCAGGCCGACGATCACCATCGGGTTCGACAGGTCGAAGGTGACGCTCTTGCCGCTCGACTCCAGCGCGTGCGTGTAGTCGGCGAACAGCACCAGCGCGGCCAGGCCGGCCGAGCCGATCGCATAGCCCTTGGTGACGGCCTTGGTGGTGTTGCCCACCGCGTCCAGCGGATCGGTGATGGCGCGCACCGATTCCGGCATGCCCGACATTTCGGCGATGCCGCCGGCGTTGTCGGTGATCGGGCCATAGGCGTCCAGCGCCACGACGATGCCGGCCATCGACAGCATCGACGTGGCCGCGATCGCCACGCCGTACAGCTGGCCCAGCTGGTATGACACCAGGATCGCCGCGCACACCGCCAGCACCGGATAGGCAGTGGACTTCATCGACACGCCCAGGCCGGCGATGATGTTGGTGCCGTGGCCGGTGGTCGACGCTTCGGCGATATGCTTGACCGGATGGAAATCGGTGCCGGTGTAGTACTCGGTGATGTAGACCATCAGCCCGGTCAGCACGATACCGACCACGGTGCAGCCCATCATCTTCATGCGCATGGCCTCGTCCGGCCAGATCTGCCAGGTGACGACGGCGAAGCCGATCAGCGACAGGCCGGCCGCCCACCACAGCCCGGTGTACAGCGCCGACATGATCTTCTTGCCGGGCTTGGCCTTGACCATCGAGCAGCCGATGATGGAGGCGATGATGGACACCGCGCCCAGCAGCAGCGGATAGACAATGGCCGAGGTCGGCGCCGACGTGATCAGCAAGGCGCCCAGCAGCATGGTGGCGATCAGCGTCACCACATAGGTTTCAAACAGGTCGGCCGCCATGCCGGCGCAGTCGCCGACGTTGTCGCCGACGTTATCGGCGATCACCGCCGGGTTGCGCGGATCGTCCTCCGGGATGCCGGCCTCCACCTTGCCCACCAGGTCGGCGCCGACGTCCGCACCCTTGGTGAAGATGCCGCCGCCCAGCCGGGCGAAGATGGAAATGAGCGAGGCGCCGAAGGCCAGGCCGATCAGCGGCTTGATCACATCGTGCGGATTGAGCGGCGGATTCGGCGCGCCCGGCGCCATCCCCACCAGGAACATATAGAACAGCACCACGCCCAGCAGGCCCAGGCCGACCACCAGCATGCCGGTGATCGCGCCGCCCTTGAAGGCGACGTCGAGCGCCTCGTTCATGCCCTTGGTGGCCGCCTGGGCCGTGCGCACGTTGGCGCGCACCGAGACGTTCATGCCGATGAAGCCGCAGGCGCCGGACAGCACCGCGCCGATCAGGAAGCCGACGGCGGTCTTCATGTCGAGCAAGGCGGCGATAAGAATGAGCAGCACCAGGCCGACGATGCCGATGGTGCGGTACTGGCGCGCCAGGTAGGCGGCGGCGCCCTGCTGGATGGCCAGTGCGATTTCCTGCATGCGCGGGTTGCCCGCGTCCTGGCGCAAAATCCAGCTTCGAGACCATAAACCGTAAATCACGGCGATAACGCCGCACGCAACTGCAAGCCAAAGACTAGCTGCCATAGTGTCCCCTTATTTTTATTGATCGAGCCTACAAACCCACACTTCAGAAAACCAACGCCCGCCGGGTAGGCAAGCGCAGCCAACTAAACCTGCGAACTGCAACACTTCATAAAACGGGATGGCATCCAGCCGATTTGCAAGCGCAAAAAAAGCGGACACTCGGTCCGCTCTACTTTAACGCTTATTCCGCCAGCGCGGCAAACGCGCTGTCACGAATTTGCTCTACCGGACCGACGCCGGCGATGCGGCGGTATTTCGGCGCGCCTGGCTGGCCCGACTGCGCCCAGTTGTTGTAGTAGCTGAGCAGCACTTCGGTCTGGTTATGGTAGACGTCCAGGCGCTTCTTGACGGTTTCGGCCTTGTCGTCGTCGCGCTGCACCAGCGGTTCGCCGGTGACGTCGTCCTTGCCTTCGACCTTGGGCGGGTTGAACTTGACGTGGTACACGCGGCCCGAGGCCGGATGGCTGCGGCGGCCGTCCATGCGTTCGATGATCGACTCGTCCGGCACGTCGATTTCCAGCACGTAGTCGACCACGACGCCGCTGTCCTTCATCGCATCCGCTTGCGCGATGGTGCGCGGGAAGCCGTCGAACAGGTAGCCGTTGGCGCAGTCCGGCTCGGCCAGACGGTCCTTGACCAGGCCGATGATGATGTCATCCGATACCAGACCACCCGCGTCCATCACCTTCTTGGCGGCCAAGCCCATCTCCGTGCCCGCCTTGATCGCGGCACGCAGCATGTCGCCGGTCGAGATTTGCGGAATATTGTATTTTTCCTTGATGAAATTAGCCTGGGTGCCCTTGCCGGCACCTGGTGCTCCTAAAAGAATAAGACGCATGAAAAATTCCTAAAACAGAATGTGGGTTAGTTGGTATTGGATCGTACGAAACTTACCACAAAACTTCGTCTCAACGCCAATTTGTGACGGTTTGAACCGTTCTTAGGTGGCGAAACCGGGGTACGGAGAGATATTCCGTATGAATATCGCACCGTTGTCTTCGTTATATCAGTTGTTACTGACTGCTGGCTGACGTGTTGTTTGATACAAATCAATAGAACTGCCGGACGCGGGCCAGGTCTTCCGGCGTATCCACTCCGGCCGCCGGGGCCGAATCGGTCACGTGGACCGCGATGGGATAGCCGTGCCACAGCACGCGCAACTGTTCCAGTGCTTCGATCGATTCCAGCGGCGACACCTCCAGCGCCGGGTAGGCTTGCAGGAAGTCGTTGCGGTAGGCGTACAGTCCGATGTGACGGAGCGGTACGTAACCGTCCGGCAGCGAGGATTTAGACTGCGCAAAAGCGTCGCGGTTCCAGGGTATGGTCGCGCGCGAAAAATAAAGCGCCCTGCCGGCCTTGTCCAGCACCACCTTGACCACGTTCGGGTTGAAGGCGTCGGCGGCGTCGTGCAGCGGATGGGCGCAGGTGGACATGGGCACACCGGCGCCGATGCGCGCGGCGGCCGCTTGCAGCAGCGCCGGGTCGATCAGCGGCTCGTCGCCCTGCAGGTTGACCACCACCGCGTCGGCCGGCAGATTGAGCGCGCGCGCCACTTCGGCGATGCGATCGGTGCCGGACGGATGGTCGGCGCGGGTCATGCATACTTCCACGCCGTGCTGTTCGCAGGCGGCGCGGATGTCTTCGTGGTCGGTGGCGACGATGATGCGGGCGGCGCCGGCCTGCTGCGCCCGCTCGGCCACGCGCACCACCATGGGCTTGCCGCCCAGGTCGGCCAGCGGCTTGTTCGGCAGGCGGGTCGAGGCCAGGCGGGCCGGGATGATGACGATGAAGGACACCGCCTAGTCCGCCTTGTCCTGCAGCGTGCGCGCCTCGTCGGCCCACATGATGGGGATGCCGTCTCGGATCGGGAAGGCCAGGCGGTCGCCCTTGCAAATCATTTCCTGGGCATTTTTATCGTACTCCAGGGGGCCTTTGCAGACCGGGCATACCAGGATATCAAGCAATCGAGCGTCCACGACATTTCTCCACAATTTGGTCGGCCAGCGCGCCGTCAAGGTGCGCCGTCACCGGGACGACCCATAGTCGCGGGTCGTCTCTGAGTTCTTCAATTTGCGCACATTTTACTGCATCCTTCTCTGTCATCAAGATCAGGTCGGCGTCGAGCGCGTCAAACGGGCGGTCCTGGAAGTCGTGATGGTCGGGCAAAGGCAGTTCCGTGACGTGCAGGCCGGCGGCCTTCAGCATGCCGAAGAAGCGCGCCGGATTGCCGATGCCGGCGGCGGCGGCCACGCGCAGGCCCGGCTGCGCGAGGGCCGTCAACGGGCGGCGCTGCGTACGGTCGATGAGCTGCTCGGCGTGCGCGCCGGCCAGCGTCATCTGGATGGGCGCCGCGCCGGCCGCGCCGACCGATCGCGCCAGCTCGCCGGTCAGCACCGGCGTGTTGATGACGGTGAAGTCGCGCCGGCGCGATACCGGCTCGCGCAGCGGGCCGGCCGGCAGCAGCCAGCCATTGCCGGCGCCACGGCCGTCGAACAGGATGATCTCCACGTCGCGCCGCAGGGCATAGTGCTGCAGGCCGTCGTCGGTCAGCAGGATGTTCACTTCGGGATGCGCGGCCAGCAGCGCGCGGCCGGTGGCGGCGCGGTCGCGGCCCACCATCACCGGACAGCCGGTGCGCTGCTTAATCAGCAACGGCTCGTCGCCGACCTGCGCCGGCGTGGACGCGGCGCCCACCTCGCGCGCGTTGCCGCCGTCGCTGCCGTGGCCGCGCGAGATCACGCCCGGCCTCATGCCGGCCGCCTGCAGGGCTTGCACCAGCCAGATGGTCAGCGGCGTCTTGCCGGTGCCGCCGATGTAGATATTCCCCACCACCACCACCGGCACCGGCAGGCGCGAGGACTTCAGCACGCCGGCGCGGAACAAGGCCGCCCGCAGGCCACTGAGCGCGCGGAACAGCAGCGACACCGGCCACAAGGCGCAAGCGAGCGGGCCGCGCCGCAGCCAGTTGCGCGTCAGCGTCGTTTCGAGCGCTGACGATTTGGTGGGAGAGGTCGACACTTATTTCGCGGTGCTGGTCTGCGCGGCGAAGGTCAGCTTTTCGTAGCCCGCGATGCGCGCCGCTTCCATCACGTTGATGACCATCTGGTGCATCGCGAACTGGTCGGCGTTGACGATCACCACCGGCGACTTGCCGGCCGCGCCGCCCTTGTCGGCCGCGTTCTTCATGGCCTGCGCGAAGCCGGCCACGTCATGGAACGACACCGGCTCGCCATTGATCGTGTAGTTGCCCTTGGCGTCCACCGTCACGTCCAGCTCGAACGGCTTGTCGGCCGCCTTCTGCGCGTCGGCGGTCGGCAGCGTGATCTGCAGTTCGGTGAACTTGCTGTAGGTGGTGGTCACCATCAGGAAGATCAGGATCACCAGCAGCACGTCGATGAACGGGATCAGGTTGATCTCGGGGTCTTCGCGATGCCGGCCTTTGCGGAAGTTCATGCGGCGTCCTTACTTGCGCTTGCTGTGCACAACATCGACAAACTTCACCGCCTGCTGCTCCATCTCGATGATGAAGCTGTCCACCAGCGCGCGGAAGTGGCGATAGAAAACCAGCGTCGGCATCGCGATCGCCAGGCCAAAGCCGGTGTTGTACAAGGCCACCGAGATACCGTGCGCCAGCTGCGCCGGATTGGAGCCGGTCGCGTTCTGCGCGCCGAAAATCTCGATCATGCCGACCACCGTCCCGAACAAGCCCATCAGCGGCGCCAGCGTCGCGATGGTGCCCAGCGTGGTCAGGAAGCGTTCCAGCGTATGCGCCACGCCGCTGCCGGCCTCCTCGATGGACTCCTTCATCACCTCGCGCGGCGAATCGATGTTGCGCAGCGCGGCCGACAGCACCACGCCCAGCGGCGAACTTTTCTCCAGCTTGTCGATGACGTCCGGCGTGATATTGCCGCCGCGGTAGACCTGCACCACTTCATCGAGCAGCTTTTTCGGCAGGATCTTGCTGCGGCGCAGATAGAGCAAGCGTTCGATGATCAGCGCGGTCGCGACGATCGATGCGACCAACAACAACCAGATAGGCCAACCGGCGGCTTGTAATATGGCGAGCAAAAGGGACTCCTGTCTAGATAAACACCCGAAGGCGCAATGTATCTTGTTGGGCCGTCCACGGCAAGTGGCGGATGACAGGCGGAACGCGCTCGCCCAGGCGCCGCCAGAGTTCTGCACATTTTCTGTGGACAATTGTGTGTGCAATGACCAGCACGACCATCCAAGCCATTGATTTTAAAGAACAAAATTTCAAAGCTCAAAAATAGCGCAGCTGGAGTATCCGGGCCCGTTTTTTGCTCTGCAAAAGTTGTGCCCAGTTATGCCCATATTCTGTTGATAAGATTGTGAGCAAGGCACTCAACCCTACCCCAAGTGGTTGATTTCAATCAATTTTATTTCCGTGCGCAAAAATCTGGCATACGGCCCCATAAGGCTGACAAACGGGGCATTCAGCCACCAAAAGTGGCTCGACGGAGCCGGATGTGGAGTTCTGCACAAAAAATGTGGATAAGATTGTTAGCAAGGCTACCCACTCCAAACAAAGTCTTTGATTTATAAGGATATTTTTTTCATGCGTAAAAATAGCGCAGGCAAAACCGGCCAAAATCACGTTTCTGGCGGGCTGGTATGGATGTGGACTTCTGCACACTTAATGTGGATAAGATTGTGAGCAACGCCTTCCACATGGTGAAAGATCGTTGATTTATAAGGGATTTTTTGCCGTGAGTAAAAACCGTGCAAGATACCTGTTTTCACCACTTTTCATAGCTAAAACCGGGTTTTCCACCGGCCCGCGCAAGTCGGCTATCGATAATGCCGGGCTATCACAGCAAAGCTGTTACTTCTGCACATTTTATGTGGATAAGATTGTGAGCAAGGCAGCACGGCATGATCAAAGCCATTGATTTATATCGTTTTTATTGTCCTGCACAAAAAGGAAGCAAGCGCTTTTTTATCCCCAGCCCGGCGCCCCGGCCATGCCGACGACTCTTGCCCCCTCATTCCCAGCCATACGGCGCCTGGGGGCAAGTCCGGAGTTTTGCACATCTTCTGTGGATAAAAGTGTGCGTAATACCATGCACCACCACCTAAGCCTTTGATTTATCTCAATATACTTTCTTTGCGTAAATTTTAGGCATGGCAAAATAAACAAGAAGAAAATAGCTATCGCTCACAAAAGTTCCACACATCTTTTGTGGATAACTTTGTGCGTAACTGCCGGTGGCTATGCCAAAGTGCTTGATCCATAAGGGTTTTTCCTTGTTGCACGCAAATACGGCAGAAATGTTTACCCTTTAAAATCATATACCTACCTATAATACTTACCGCTTTAGATGCTCTATGACCGCTGTGTGACTGAAATCGCAAAGTGTGGATAGTTTCCTTTATTGAAACCTATGATCTTCGACGACCACAACGCCCCCGCCCCTGCCGCCGCCCCTGTAATGACCGTGACCGCGCTCAACCAGGCTGTTGCGCGTTTGCTCGAGCGCACCTTCCCGCTCACATGGATTTCCGGCGAGGTGTCCAATTTCACCAAGGCCAGTTCCGGCCACTGGTACTTCACGCTCAAGGACGACGCGGCCCAGGTGCGCGCCGTGATGTTCCGCGGCCGCGCCCAATATGCCGGCTTTATTCCGCGCGAGGGCGACAAGGTCGAGGTGCGGGCGCTGGTCACGCTGTACGGTGCGCGCGGCGACTACCAGATCAATGTGGAAGCGATACGCCGCGCCGGCGTCGGCTCGCTGTTCGAGGCCTTCCAGCGGCTCAAGGAAAAACTGGACGCGGCCGGCCTGTTCCACCCGGAGCGCAAGCGCGCCTTGCCGCTGTTCCCGCGCACTGTGGGCATCGTCACCAGCCCGCAGGCGGCGGCGCTGCGCGACGTGCTGACCGCACTGAAGCGGCGCGCACCGCATGTGCACATCGTGCTGTATCCGACACCGGTGCAGGGGCAGGGCGCGGGCGAGAAGATCGCCGCCGCCATCGATGCCGCCTCGCTGCGCAATGACTGCGATGTGCTGATCGTCTGCCGTGGCGGCGGCAGCATCGAGGACCTGTGGTCGTTCAACGACGAGGATGTGGCCTACGCCGTGGCCAACTGCCGCATGCCGGTGATCTCCGGCGTCGGCCACGAGACCGACTTCACGATCTGCGACTTCGCCGCCGACCTGCGCGCCGCCACGCCGACCGCCGCCGCAGAACTGGCGGTCACACCGCGCGCGGACTGGATGGCGTCCCTGCGCGCCGACGTGATCGACCTGCGGCGCGCGATGCGGCGCAGCGTGGGCGACGCGTCGCAGAACCTGGATAACTACACGCGGCGCCTGCTCAGCCCAGGCGCGCAGATTCGCCAGCAGCGCCTCAAGCTGCTGGCGCTGTCCACCGCGATGACGCACGCGAACCGCGCCCCGCTGTCGCAGGCGCGCTTCCAGCTGGACCGCCTGAGCGGCCGCCTCGGCGCGCGCAAGCCGGATGTGACGGCGGCGCGCTCGCGGGCGTCGGACTTCCAGCACCGGATGACGATGAGCGTCTCCACGCAACTTGCGCAGCGGCGCGACGCGCTGGCCGCGCTGTCGTCGCAGCTGGAGCTATTGAATCCACAGCGCACGCTGGAACGCGGCTATGCCATCGTCACAGACGAACAAGGCGCCATCGTCCGCGCGCCGGCCCAGCTGAAGCCACGCAGCACGCTCAACTTGCGCCTGGCCGAGGGCAGCGCGCAAGTGGGCGTGGAGTCGGTACAGCCCTCGCTGGACTAGGAAGCTGCGGGCGGCTTGTGTCGTGCCGGATGTTGTGATATTTTTCGCAACCTCTCACGACTTCAGGCGTCAATGAAAAATCCGCGTACCTGGCTGCACCTGCTGGGCGCAGCACTGCTGCCGCTCACCGCCCACTCGGCATCGGTGGACGTCGACATCAAGCTGGTCTCCGCCGATGCGCTGGAAGTGAGCTTCGCGCTGCCGGAGCACTGCACCGCCCTCGCCTTCCTCAAGGATGGACGCGGCGGCCAGGAGATCCGTGCCGCATGGCGGAAGCAGAACGATTGCGCCGTGCCCGAAGGCGATCAGCTGAAGAGCAGCGGCGCCTGCACCGCGCGCTTCCGCGTACCGGCCACGATGCAGAAAATCAGCGGCTATCCCGGCTCCTTTCCCGCACCCGGGGGCATGTACGTCCACAGCTCCAACTACGCGCTGGCGGACAGCTGCGGGCCCGTGACCTACCGCTACCACGCGGCGGACATCGTCATGGACGGCCACCGTTATCGCGACATCGCAACCGCACCCGCCACCACCGGCGGCGACACGCCCGCCATGCTGATGCTCACGCCGCAGGCCAGTGCCTCGCTGGACTACTACGATCCGCGCCTGTCCGCGGCGACGGTCGCGCGGATCCGCGAAGTGGCCGACGGCACGGTCGCCTACCTGGGCAAGCAGCTGCCGCAGGCGGTCTTCAGCCGCCCGGTGATCGCGGCCATCGCCGCCAGCGAGCCAGGCGGTCCGAATGTCGGCGGCGATGCCGGCAACATCCTGCGGCTGGCGTTGTTCAACTGGCCGCAGGCGCCGGGGCCGGAGGAAAACGCCAAATTGACGCTGCTGGTCTCGCACGAATTCAGCCACCGCTTCCAGCTGCGCGACGCGGTCGATGTCTATCCCGATGCGCGACTGATCAACGAAGGCGGCGGCGAATTCCTGCGCTGGCTCACGTCGGTGCAGCAGGGTTGGCTCACGCGTCCGGAGGCGGCAGCGCAGCTGGACAAGGCGCTGGCCGAATGCATGCTGTACACGGAAGGCAAAAGCTGGCGCGCGCTGACGCCCCGCCAGATCGGCAGCCAGCGGCTTGAATACCTGTGCGGCCTGCCGGCCTACGTCTACAGCCTGGCGGCGCGCCAGGGAGCGGGCAGCGCGCTGGCGCGCTTCGACAGCTTCTATCATCAGCTGCGCCAGGGCCAGGTGCCCGACTTCCCGCAGGCGCTGGAATGTGGCGATACGGCGAACTGCAAGGCGCAGGTGCTGCCCGCGCTGCTGTCGTCCGGCGCGACCATGGAACAGCAGTGGAACGACGTGCTGCCCAAGACCGGGCTGGCGGCATTGCACCCACCGAGCCAGGCGCTACGCGACCGGATGGTGTTGCGCGCCGTGGTCAAGCTGATGGCCGACGATTGCGAGGGCCGCAGCGGCACCACCGAAACGCCGCAGGGCATCATCCTGGACGGCATGAAGGTCTGCAAGTCCATCCACCAGGACAGCTACGCCACCAGCATCGAAGGCCATCCGGTATTCGGCGACGCCGCCACCGGTCCGGCGATGACGAACGCTTGCCAGACGCGCCACGCAGTGGCGTTCGGCTTGAAGGACGGCGGCAAGCTGACGGTTCCCTGCCAGTCGCCGTATCAATTCCGTACCGCGTTCTACGCGATCGATATCGATAAGACGCTGACCCGGTTGATGCGCCAATGAGCCACGCCAGGAAAATCGGATTGCGCAGGCAGTTCGCCACATGTGCGGCATTTTCTGGCCTGGCGGCGTTGATCATCTTTTGTTTCCACCAGCCGCCATATCTCGCATCGCTGCTTGCCGGCCTGCCGCTGTATTATCAGGCCGCCATAGGCTTGGGTGTCGGCTGCCTGTACTGGGCCGCCACGCAGATCGGCTACCGCTACGCGGCGAACGCAAACACAACGAAGAGTACCGTTGAAAGCTACGGCCGCCTGGACCTGAGCGGACGGAATCCAATCTGGATCTCGCTGGCGGCGGGATTCGGCGAAGAGCTGCTGTTTCGCGGCGCGCTCCAACCGCTGGCGGGCATCTGGCTCACTTCGGCGATCTTCGTCATTGCTCATACGCGAGCCTATCGCTTCAACGGCTTGAACATGCGTGTGCTGACACAGGCGTGCGGGGTTTTCGCAGTCAGCATGGGCCTCGGTTTGATAGCGATGTATGTCGGACTGGTAGCCGCGATAATCATCCATGCCTCGGTGGACACCGTCGGCTTGTATATGGTTAAAGGCGAGATACGCAAGCTCCAGCCCCAGTCCTGACGGCGATACCTACGGCTTGAACGTGCGCGCCTCCAGTGCGACGTTGATGCTGGCCGCATCCGCATCGGCCGCGCTGTGCGCCAGCAGCACCTTGTAGCTGCCCTTGGCGATGCGCCAGCTCTTGCTGCCGCTGTCGTACACCGCCAGCAGGCGCGGATCGACGGTCACGCTGACTTCCCGGCTTTCGCCAGGCGCCAGTTCAACCTTGTCCCAACCGGCCAGGCGCTTGGGCGCTTCCCACTTGGCTCCCTGCGGCGCGACGTACAACTGCGGCACGTCCTTGCCCTTCACCGCGCCGGTGTTGGTCACCTTGAAGCGCAGTTGCAGCTTGCCGTCCTTCTGGCTGGCGGCCAGGCCGGAGTAGGCGAACTGCGTGTACGACAGGCCGTGACCGAACGGGAACAGCGGCTTCAGTCCTTTCAGGTCGAACCACTTGTAGCCGACCGCCGCGCCTTCGTGATAGTTGACGTCGAAGCGCTTGCTCTCGTCCTTCGGATCGCCATCGAGCACAGGCCGTGGCAACTGGCTTGCCGATACCGGGAACGTGGCAGGCAGCCTCCCCGACGGATTCACTTCGCCGAACAGCACGCGGGCGATGGCCTCACCGCCGCTGGTGCCTGCGTACCACGCCTGCAGCACGGCGGCGCTCTGGCCCAGCCAAGGCATCAGCACGGGGCCGCCGGTCTCCAGCACCACCACCGTCTTCGGATTGGCCTTGGCCACGGCGGAGATCAGCGCATCCTGGTTGTCCGGCAGCGACAGCGAGGCGGCATCCACCGATTCGCCCACCCACTGCTGCGCGAACACCAGCACCACATCGGCATCGGCCGCCGCGCGGGCGGCGGCTGCGGCGTCAACGCCATCGTGATAGACCACACTGGCGCCCGGCGCGCGCGCCTGGATCGCCTTCAACGGCGACGACGGATGGTAGACCACCGGGCCGGGCCAGGTGGCCGGCCCGATGCCGGTGACGGCGCTGCCGCCCACCGGATACACCAGCGACGATCCGCCGCCGGCCAGCACGCCCACGTCCGCGTGCGCGCCGATGACGACGATCTTCTTCGCGCCGGCCTTCAGCGGCAGCACGCCGCCGGCGTTCTTCAGCAGGACCATGCCCTCCTCGGCGCCGGTGCGGCTGACCACTCCGTGCGCGGCGAAGTCGATCGCCCCGCCTTCGGCCACCGGGTGGTCGACCACGCCCTTGTCGAACATGGCGCGCAGGATGCGGAACACCATATTGTCCAGGCGCGCCTGCGGCACATGGCCGTTGGCGACCGCCTCCTCCAGCGCGACGCCGAAGTACGCGGTCCTGTCGAACTCCCACGCCGATTCCTGATCGAGGCCGTTGTTGGCGGCGGCCACGGTGCTGTGCACCGCGCCCCAGTCGGACATGACGTAGCCCTTGTAGCCCCAGTCCTTCTTCAGCACCTGGTTGAGCAGGTAGTCGCTCTCGCAGGCGTAGGCGCCGTTCAGCCGGTTGTAGGCGCACATGACGGAGCCGGGGTCGGACTGCTCCAGCACCATCTGGAATGCCAGCAGGTCGGACATGCGGTTCCCGGCGTCGCCGATGCGGCTGTCGAGGATGAAGCGGCCGGTCTCCTGGTCGTTGACGGCGAAGTGCTTCATCGTCGCGATGACGTGATTCGACTGGATGCCCTTGATCTGCTGCGCCACCATGGTGGCCGCCAGCAGCGGGTCTTCACCCGCGTATTCGAAATTGCGGCCGTTGCGCGGCTCGCGCAGCAGGTTCACGCCGCCGGCCAGCATCACGTTGAAGCCGGAGGCGCGCGCCTCGGCGCCGATCATCGCGCCGCCGTTGTAGGCCAGCTTGCGGTCCCACGTCGCGGCGGTGGCCAGGCCGGATGGCAGCGAGGTGCGCTCGCGCGGCGTCTTCGTGGCCTGCGAGGCGACGCCCAAACCGGCGTCGGTTTCAAACAGGGCCGGCAAGCCCAGGCGCGGCGTGCCGGGAATATAGCCCGCCGAGAAAGGCAGCGCGGCGGGATTGCGTTTCTTGTCGCGGAAATCGGAGCCGAACCAGCCCATCACCCAGTCCAGTTTCTCCCGCTGCGTCATGGCCTGCAGCGCCAGCGTCGCGCGGCGGTCCGCGCCGAGCTTGACGTCCATCCACGGACGCTCGGGAACGGCCGCTTCGGCCGCGTGGGCCGGCAGCGAGGTGGCCAGCACCACCACGGTGGAAGCAATCGCCGTCAGGGCCGCCGCCAGCGCGATGGCCAGCGGGCGCAGATTCAATTCTGAATTCAAGATATCTCCTTCTGTAAAGGCAGGCGGCGAACCGCCGCCTGCCGTGCCGCTTGCGCGTTAGTAGTTGATGCCGAAGCGCGCGCCGACGGTGCGCGGTTCGACGTAGCCGGCCTGCATCTGGCCGCCGGTCGCCGCACCGCCCCAGGTTTTGGCCCAGGTGTCCGTCACGTTGCGCACATAACCTTCAAGGTACCACTTGTCGTCGGGGTTGGTCACCTTGAGGGAGACGTCACCCTTGGCGTAGCCCTTCTGCGACAGGCCGATGTGCGGATCGTCGAAGTTGAGCAGGTCGAAGTAGATCTTGCTCTGGTAGCGCATGCCGCCCCACGCCGTCAGCTTGTAGCCGCTGTCGAGATTGAAGTCCTGCGACATGTTCAGGCCGAAGGTGTATTTCGGCGCGTTCGGCAGCGTGTTGCCGTCGAGGTTGCGCGCGCGGCGGCCGCGCAGGCGCGCTTCCGGTCCGCTGTACACCTCGGGGCACTTCGATACCGAGTTGAACTCGATGCGCTCGTTGCACAGATAGGCGTCGTTGTAGGAATCGTAGTCGTGGATGGTCGGCTTGATGTAGCTGGCGAAGCCGCCCACCTTGGCGCCGGCCCACGGCTTGTAGTCCCACTCGATCTCCAGGCCGGGGATGTTGACCTTGGCCACGTTGACGGTCTGCCAGCCGTGCTGGATGTCGCACGCCGGATCGGAGGTGCAAGGGCTGCGCGGGATGATCTGGGCGAAGAAGTTGTCGCCGGTGATCTGCATGTCCTTGTAGCGCTGGAAGAAGGCCACCACGGACAGGCCCAGCCGGTTCTCCAGCAGCTTGGCCTTGTAGCCCAGTTCGAAGTTGATGACCGTCTCCGGGCCGTACGGCGTGTACGAGATGTTCGGCGATGGGCCGGTCACGCACTGCATGCCGCCGCACAGGTCGTGCTTGTCGCCGAAGCCGCCGGATTTATAGCCGGTCGAGACCGAGCCGTAGGCCATTTCCTGCGCGTTGATCTGCTTGTTCAAACCCAGGCGCCAGGTGAATTTGCGCCAGCTGTCGGCGTGGTCGTTCGGGGTCGGCGCGCCGAAGCCGAGCAAGGCTTGCGGGCCGTTGTTCGGGCCCATCGCCGTGGTCAGGTCGTTGCCGTTGTGCGGACGCCAGCCCGGCGAACCAGGCACGCCGGGGTTGTACAGGCCGAGGTAGTAGGCGTTCGGGTAGTTGCCGCCCCAGCTGTCGCCGCCGTAATTCAGGCCGCCCTTGTCGGTCTTGCTGTCGCGGCTGAAGCGGCCGCCCACCGTGCCGGTCCAGGTCGGCGCGAAGGTCCAGTCGGCCTGCGCGAAGGCGGCCTTGGCGTCGATCTCGCGGTCCGGCTGCGCGTAGTACTGCGAAATCGGCGCGCCGTACGGGCCGTAGACCAGCGTCTCCTGCGAGAAGTTGATCTGGTTTTTCTCGTGCATCCAGAACAGGCCGGCGACATATTTGACGGCGCCGAAATTCTGCTTCAGCTGCAGCTCGTTGACGGTGGACTTGTAGCGCGAATCGTGGGTGCGGGTGGCGTTGTCCTTGACCGGCCACGTGCCCCAGTTGCCGCCCGATTGCAGCGGCAGGCTGACCTCGACCTGGAACGGCAGCGGATGGAAGCCGTTGTCGTCGTCGTGCACCTGGCTGCGCTGCTGGTCGGCCCAGGCGAAGCCGTAGTCCAGCGTGGTGTTGGAATTGACGTTCCACGTGGCTTGCGAGCGCACGGTGTTGATCGTCATGTCGGTCTTGCCCGGCACGTTGATCAGCACATCCCACTGGCCGCGGGTGCAGGCGTAGCGGGTGCCGGCGCCCTGGTCGCAGTCGCGCACGTTGACGTAGCCGGCGCCGTTGTTCTGGAATTTTTCCGCCGTCAGCAGCCACTCGACATCGCGGCCGAACTTCATGCGCGCGGCCAGGCGGCCGGCCCACTCGTCCTGGTTGTTGTAGGCGTGGGCCGCGTCCACCTTGCTGTTGTAGCGCTGGTCCACCAGCGGGGTGCCGGGCGGGAAGACCGAGGCGAAGCCCTTGTCGGTGTAGCCGGTGAAGTCCTGCAGCTGGTTCAGGCGGCTGTCCTTCTTCACCTTCATGAACGTGGCGCGCAGCGCCAGCCAGTCGTTGACCGCGATGTTCTGGATCATGTTGAGCTGCTTCATGTGCAGGCTGCCCATCTCGTACGAGCTGCTGCCGTAGGTGCTGCCAAATTCCGGCTTGGCCGGGATGATGTTGATGCTGCCGGCGGTGGAGTTGCGGCCAAACAGCGTGCCTTGCGGGCCGCGCAGCACTTCCACCTGCTCCAGGTCGAACATCAGCGCCTGCGCGCCCTGCGGACGCGGCGAGTACAGCCCGGCCACGTGCAGGCCGGCCGACGGGTCGCCGATCTCGGTGAAGTTGGTGGCGCTGATGCCGCGGATGGTGATCTGCACCGCCGAGTCGTTGGCCTCGGTCATCTGCACATTGGGCAGCTCGCCGGAAATGCCCTTGAGGGTGGTGATGCCCTGGCGGGTCAGCTTGTCCTGCGTGAAGGCGGTCACCGCCAGCGGGGTCTTCAGCAGCGAGGTGGAGTAGCGGGTCGCCGTCACCTTCACTTCGGGGATGCCGTCCTTGTCGGTGTCGGTGCCGACCACCTTGGGTGCGGCGTCGGCGGCGTCCGCCGGTGCGGCGTAGGCGTGGTGTGCGGCCAGGTTGAAGGCGCTGGCTATCGCCAGGCTCATTATTGTTTTCTTCGTCATCGCGTGCAAAATAGGTCTCCTGTTTATTATTGTAAAAAAGCCGGCCCCCGCATCGGGGCCGGCAACTTCGCGGCGGGCGAAGCGATGAACTTTTACTACTCCCTGCTTACTGCTCGATCAACTTGAACGATTGCGCCGGCGTGCCGTTGCAATCCCATACCTGCAAGCGCGCGCCGTTCGAGGTGGAGGCGCCCGGCACGTCGAGGCACTTGCCGCTGGCCCGGCCGACGAATCTGTAATGGCCGTCGCCCTGGTCCACCGCCTGCCATTGCTGGTTGCTGCCGCCGCCGTAGGTCCACAGCTGGACCGCCGAGCCGTTGGCCGTGCCCCAGCCGGCCACGTCCCACGCCAGCGCCGGCGCCTGCCGGCTGCTGATGCGGTAGTTGCCGCTGTCGGTGGGCGTGAACTGCCACTGCTGGTTAGCGGCGCCGCGGCTGTCGCACGCCCATTGCTGGACCACGGCGCCGTTGCTGGTCGCATATTCGGCGTCGTCGACGCAGGAGCCGCTGTTCTTGTTGACCACGGCGTACCACTTGCTCGGGTCGATGCCGGCGACCGGGTCGGTGTGGAACTGCACGTCGAAGTTGCTGCTGCTGAAGCCGGAGCCGTTGGTCCAGATCTCGGTGCCGGCCTCGACGTCCAGCAGCCACCAGTTGCTGTCGACCGACTTGCGCCCGACCGCGTCGCGGAAGAACGGCACCAGGTCGAAATTGACCTCGTTCACCGGCGAGGTCGCGACGTAGGAGACGATGTTCCAGCGCGGCCAGCCGTTCGGCGTGTTCCATGCGGTCCACACATCCCAGTTCATGCCGTTGAGGTTGACGTTGCCGGTCTTGCTGCCGGCCGGCTGCGGCGAGCCGTTGTGGTTGATCCAGATCATGATCTCGGCGCCGTCCGGCTGGCCGCTGGCCGGCGCCTCCCGCGTGGTGTTGAACCAGATGTCGTAGGCCACGTCCCAGCCGCCGGCCGCGCCGGGCGTGGTGCGCCAGCGGGTCGGCGCGTAGGTCAGCGCGCTCTGCTGCAGCGGCAGGCCGCTGTCCTTGGTGCACGAGTGCCAGTGGCAGCCCTTGTAGATGGCCGGATAGGCGGCCGGCGTGCTGTCGGGCGAGGACGGCGCGCTGCTCAGGTTCCATTCGCCGGTGTCCTGGTTGACGTTGATGCACTGGGAACCGGTGGCCTTGTCGTTCCAGAAGTTGGTGATGACGGTGTAGGTCTCCCCCAGCACCGGGTACGAGGCGTAACGGTCGCAGGTCGACGCGGCCATGCCGGGCGCGCTGTAGGCCAGCGTGATGGCGGCCGCGAGCGATAGTTTGAATAGTCTGCTTGTTGTCATAGCTGAGTCTCCATAGTTATTTTTAAGAGATCTTCCGTGTGCGATACCAAAAACAACATTGCACACAGATAAAGCATAGACAGATCGACAGTCCTCCACCCGTTCAAAGTTGCGCAGCCTTCGGAGTGTCTTTTCAACCACACACATGTAACGGTGCTGGCCTTGACGAAAAGAGATGACTATGATGGAAACGTTTCACTTGTCTTTTTATATTGACAGCATTTCCCGTTTTATAATCCGGAGCAAGTACCCATGCACATGCCATCCCCGACGTCCCGTCCGCTGGAGCACCGGCTCAACCAGGTGCTGGACTATATCGACGGGCATCTGGGCCAGAACCTCGACCTCGACTGCCTGGCCGCGCAGGCGCATCTGTCGCGCTACCATTTTCTGCGCCGTTTCCAGCAGTGGAGCGCCGAGGCGCCGCACGCCTACGTGCGCCGGCGCCGGCTGGAGACCGGCGCCTCGCAGCTGCTGTACTCGTCCGATTCGGTGGCAGCCATCGCGCAGAACTGCGGCTTCGACACCGCCGACGGCTTCGCCCGCGCCTTCCGCCAGCACTTCGGCCTGTCGCCGTCGCGCTGGCGCGACCGGCAGCGCGACATGGCGGCCGCCAGCAGCCTGGGCCCGGTGGCCGGCCAGAACGGGCCGGTGCGCATCGTCCGCCTGCCGACCGCGCGCGTGGCCTACACGCGCCACTTCGGCCCCTACGACCAGGACAGCGCGGCGCAGTGGTCGCAGCTCGACGCCTGGTGCCGGCAGCACAACCTGCCGCCGTCGCCGCGCTTCGGCATGGGGCTGGACGATCCCGACATCACGGCGCCGGAGAAGTGCCGCTACGATGTCTGCGTGGAGGTGCCGGGGGATTTCGTGGCGCCGGCCGGCATGCCGATCAAGACCATCGCCGGCGGCGCGCACGCGGTGCTGCGCTTCATCGGTCCGCGCGTGTTGAGCAAGGATGCGTGGCACCGCCTGCTGCGCGACGGCGTGCTGTACGGCCGCTACAAGGCGGCGGCCCGGCCCTGCTTCGAGCGCTACGAGCCGGACCAGCGCGACGCCTGCGTCGAGGCGCAGGATTGCGAGCTGTGCCTGCCGCTGGAGCCGCAGATGGCGTTGTAGGTTGGCGCTGAAATCAGCCGGCCGACAGCATGGCCGACATGCCGATCAGGGTGGGATATTGTTCGGTGATGACGAAGGTGGGGATGTGCGACAGATAGTCCGAGAAGCGGCCCTTGTGCTCAAAGCGCGCGCGAAAGCCGGAGCGTTCGAAGAACTCGCTCATCTGCGGCACGATGCGGCCGCCGATGTAGATGCCACCCTTGGCGCCCAGCGTCAGCGCGACGTTGCCGGCCACGGTGCCGAGCATGTCGCAGAAGGCGTCCAGCGTCTCCTCGCACACGGGGCACAGGCGGTGCAGGCCGCGCTCCATGATCTGCGCGGTGTTCAGGTCCTGCGCCTCGACGCGCGCGCGCTCGGCCAGCGCGCGGTACACCAGCGAGAGGCCGATGCCCGACACCAGCCGCTCGCTCGACACATGCTCGTGGTAGCGGCGCGCGTAGCGCAGGATGTCGATCTCGCGCTCGTTCATCGGCGCGAAGGTGCTGTGGCCGCCCTCGCTGTCGATGGCGATCCAGCGCTCGCCGGCCGGCACCAGGGCCGACACGCCCAAGCCCGCGTCCGCGCCCACCAGGCCGATGGTGGCGCCGGCGCGCGCGGCGCCGCCGCCGATCTGGCGCTTGTGGTCCGGCGCCAGGTAGGGCAAGGCGCTGGCCAGCGCGGTGAAGTCGTTCACCACCACCAGCGATTTCAAACTGAATTGCGAACACACCGCCTCGATCGAAAACGACCAGTGGTGGTTGGTCATCGTCACCCAGTCGCCGTCGATGGGGTTGGCGATGGCGATGCCGGCGAAGCGCGCCTGGTAGCCGCCCGCCGCCACCGTGGCCGGCTGCGACAGGTAGGCCACCAGCGCCGCGCCCAGCGTGGGATAGGCCGCGCAGTCGGTGATCCAGATCGCCTCGATCCGGTTGGGGGCCGTCTCCAGCCCGAAGCTGGCGCTGGTGCCGCCAATGTCGGCCAGCAGGCGCGGGCCATTGGCGAGGTGCGAAAACGATTCGCGTTGCATGTCTCTTCCTGGTTTCTTGTAGTTTGCCGGCGCCCTGATTATATGCCACATCGCTTATGAAAACGATTTCAAGCACCTTTTTCATTAAATACCGTATCGTGGTGAAAGTCAATGCGGCACCGGGGGCGGATTTGGCCGGAAGCGCGTGAATTTTATGGTAATCTTCGGCGAAAAGGTTTTCACAGAATAACGATCACAACAGGAATTGCCTTGGCAGACGTCCCCCACTCCTCCGGCCCATCGACCCTGATGGATGTAGCACGCCAGGCGGGCGTGTCCCCCAGCACCGTGTCGCGCATCCTCAACGGCACCGCCAAGGTGTCCGACGACAAGCGCCTGGCCGTGCTGGCCGCCATCGACAAGATGAAGTTCGCGCCCAACCAGATGGCGCAGGGCCTGAAAAAAGGCCGCTCGATGACCATCGGCATCGTGGTGCAGGACATCTCCTCCCCCTTCTTCGACGAAACGCTGCGCGGCGTGGACGACGGCCTGAAAGGCACCGGCTACGCCTCGGTGATCGTCAGCGGCCACTGGAACGCCGAGGAGGAGGCCGACCGCATGCGCCTGCTGCTGGCGCGCAAGGTGGACGGCATCATCCTGCTGTCGGGCCGCATGTCGGACCAGGCCGTGCTGGGCTTTTCCAGCCAGCGTCCCATCGTCTCCACCGGCCGCGCATTGCAGACCCGCAGCGCGCTGGGCTTCAAGCTGGACAACGAATCGGGCGCCTGCATGGCGGTGCACCACCTGATCGAGCTGGGGCACCGGCGGATCGCCTTCATCTCCGGCCCGGCCAACAACATCGACGCCACCGAGCGCCTGGCCGGCTACACGCGCGCGCTGCGCGAGGCTAATATCGAACTGGACCAGGACCTGATCGTCGAGGGCAACTACCACGAGGCCAGCGGCATGCTGGCGATGAACCGGCTGTTCGACACGCACCAGCAATTCACCGCCGTGTTCGCGGCCAACGACCTGAGCGCGTATGGCGCGCGGCTGGCGCTGTACCGCAAGGGCATACGCGTGCCGGACGACATCTCGCTGGTCGGCTTCGACGATTTGCCCGGCTCGTCCTATACCACGCCGCCACTAACGACTATACGCCAGCCCTTGTATGACATCGGCCGCATCGCCACCCAGGCGCTGCTGCGCATCATCAACGGCGAGGAAGCGCGCGGCGAAGTGCCGCCTTTGGAGCTGATCGTGCGCGAAACCACGCGCCGCGTGCGCTGATCGAGATAGCCACACGGAAATCTGGCCTTTTCTGCACCGATGGCGCAACCGCTTTACAATGACGGACGTTTCGGCAAGAATCACCTCGATTTTTTCACATCGTCAAACCAACACAAGGAAGAACAATGGAACATACCCTGCCACCACTGCCATACGCCATCGACGCCCTGGCGCCGCACATCTCGCAAGAGACGCTGGAATACCACTACGGCAAGCACCATCAAACGTATGTCACCAACCTGAACAACCTGATCAAGGGCACCGAGTTTGAAAACCTGTCCCTGGAAGAGATCGTCAAGAAATCGTCCGGCGGCATCTTCAACAACTCGGCACAAGTGTGGAACCACACCTTCTACTGGAACGGCCTGACCCCGAACGGCAAAGGCGCACCAAGCGGCGCGCTGGCCGACGCGATCAACGCCAAGTGGGGTTCGTTCGACAAGTTCAAGGAAGAGTTCACCAAGTCGTGCGTTGGCAACTTCGGTTCGAGCTGGACCTGGCTGGTGAAGAAAGCCGACGGTTCGCTGGACATCGTCAACACCTCCAACGCAGCCACCCCGCTGACCACCGACGCCAAAGCGCTGATCACCTGCGACCTGTGGGAACACGCCTACTACATCGACTACCGCAATGCGCGTCCTAAGTATGTAGAGACCTTCTTCAAGCTGGCCAACTGGGACTTCGCAGCAGCCAACTTCGCCTGATTGTAAGCTTGCAGGCCAAGGGGTCAAGTCCGGGACTTGACCCTTTTTTTATTGGAGCTGCAAGGTCTTCACGATCTTGAACTCGCTCTTCTCGCCCGCGCCCGATGCGGTGTTCCGGCTTTCCTTACGAATCGATACCAGGCGGTTGCCCGCCAGCGCGTAGACGCTGGATTCTTCGTTCTTCGCCTCGAAGCTGATGACGATGAAGGCGCGGCCATGCATGCTCTGCGTGATGCGGCTGGCCAGCGGCGTGCCGTCGGCGGCGATCCACACGTTCAGCCGTCCATCGAATTCCTTCACGTATTTGCGGTCCCTGTCGGCCAGCACGTCGATGCCCTGCGCGAAGGTGAGCACGCGCGCCGGCTTGCCCTGGTAGACGTCGGCCTTCTCGGTCAGGAAGCTGGTCTTCTCCAGCATCTGCGCCAGGCTGCTGGCGGCCGAGATCATGGGCCGCAAATCGGTCGGGCTGAATTCGCGGGCGGCGTTGAGCGTCGGCGTCTTGGCGTTGGGATTGCGGGCGACCGCCGTCGCTTCCGCATCGAGCCTGGCCAGCATGTCGCGGCTATAACTGAGCTGCATGCCGCGCTGGCCGTCCTCGATGCCGACCGCGGCCTGGCCGCTGGTTTCGTCGGCGTCCTTGCCCTCGCCGTTGCGGCGCCAGACGTTCGAATCCAGCGTGGCCTTCAACGGCACCGGCTCCTGCAGGTGCTCCAATGCCGCCTTCAAATCGGCCAGGCCGTCGGCGTGCGCGGCGGCGCCGGCCAGCGCCAGCACCGGGATCAACATCAGCTGTGGCAATCGCATTCGTTCCTCTCTCAAGCGGCGCTCAAACGGCCGGCGTTCATGGTGACGGTTCTGCCGCAGCGCGCGGCGATCGACAGATCGTGCGTGACCAGCACCAGCGTCGAGCCGCGCTCGCGGTTCAGCGCGAACATCAACTCGATGACGGCGGCGCCGGTGGCCGCGTCCAGCGCGCCGGTCGGCTCGTCGGCCAGCAGCAACGGCGGCTCGCAGACAAAGGCCCGCGCCAGCGCCACCCGCTGCTGCTCGCCGCCGGACATGTACTTCGGATAGTGCCGCAGGCGGGCCGACAAGCCGACCCGCTCCAGCATGGCCTTCGCCTTCTCGCTGGCCCGCGCCTCGCCGCGCAGCTCCAGCGGCAGCATGACGTTTTCCAGCGCGGTCAGGTGCGGCAGCAGCTGGAACGACTGGAACACGAAGCCCACGTTCTGCTGCCGGAACACGGCGCGGCCGTCCTCGGTGAGCTGGAAGATGTCGGTGTTCTCCAGCTCCACCGTGCCGCTGGTCGGCAGGTCCAGCCCCGCCAGGATGCCCAGCAGCGTGGACTTGCCCGAGCCGGACGCGCCGACGATGGCCAGCGTCTCCCCGGCCTGCACCGTCAGGTCGATGTCGTGCAGGATGGTGAGTTCGCCGGTGGCGTCGCTCACGCGCTTGCCCAGGTTCTTTACCGCTATCGCTGGCCGCAGCAGGCTGGCCGCGAGGTTCATATTGGTCATTGCTACTCCTAATTTTCCCGAAGACTGAGTAAGGGCGGTTGATTCAGCACGTTGCGCAAGCCCGCCCAGCCGCCGGCCAGCGCGCACAACGCGCCAGCCAGCAGGCCGGCGGTCCACAACCACGGCGACCATTGCCATGCCAGGTGAAAGCTGAAGCGCGCCAGCGCCCAGTTGGCGGCAGTCGCGCCGCCGGCCGCCAGCAAGCCCGCCAGGGCGCCGGTCAGCAGATGCTCTATCCACTGCGCCTGCGACAGCTGCCGGCGCGTGGCGCCCAATGCGCGCAGCAGCGCGGCCTGGCGCTTGCGCGCGTCCAGCGATCCTGCCATCGCAGCGTACAGTACCAGCAATCCGGACAACAGCGTGAACGCGAACAGGAATTCCACCGCCGCGCTGACCTGCGCCAGCGTGTCCTGCATGCGCTGGATGAAGGCGCTGATGTCGAGCACACTCACGTTCGGGTAATCGTGCGCCAGCAGGTAAGAGAAGCGCTGGTCGTCCGCCGGCACGTACACGGTCGTCGCCAGCGTGGCCGGCATGGCGGTCATCAGGCCCGGCGCCACTTCGAAGGAGGCGCCCACCTGGTGAGCGCGCCAGTCCACCTTGCGCAGGCTGGTGGCCTTGACGTCCAGCGTCTCGCCGGCCACATCGAAGGTCAGTCGGTCGCCCAGTTTGATGCCGAGGATTTCGGCGATGCCCTCGTTGACCGATACTTCGGCGGCGGTACCGTCGTACCAGCGGCCGGCGGTGATGGTGTTGGGCGCCAGCAGCGTATCGGCCTGCTCGATTTCCATTTCGCGCTCGACCATCTCCCTGGCGCGCGGATCGTCCGACTTGGCGGGCTTGCCGTTGATGCCGACCAGCCGTCCACGGCTCAGCACATGCATGGCCGGCTGGCCGTAGCGCTTCAGGCGCGACTCCAGCGCCTGCCGCTGGTCCGGCTCGATGTTGATGATGTAGTGATTCGGCGCGCCGTCCGGCGTGGCCTGGCGCCATGCCGACAGTAGGTCGCCGCGCACCACCGTCAGCAGCAGCAAGGCGGTCAAGCCCAGCGCCAGCGCGACGATCTGCGTGATGCTCGCGGCCGGGCGGCGGCGCATGTCCGTGACGGCGAAGCGCCATGCCGGATGGTTGAACAGGCCGCGCATCGGCCGCAGCGCGCCCACGCCCAGCCACGCCGCCAGGCCGAACACCAAGCCGCACAGCGCGAACGCTGCGGCCGCGATCAAGCCAAGCATGACGTCGTCGGTCTGCCACACCAGCAGCGCGGTGAACACGCCGGCGCCCAGCGCGTAGCTGGCGATGGTGCGCGCCTGCGGCGCTTCCTGTTCGCGGCGCAGCAGGCGTACCTGCGATACGTTGCGCATCTGGAGCAGCGGCGGCAGCGCGAAGCCAAGCAACAGCGCCAGCCCCGCCACCATGCCTTGCAGCGCGGGCTGCCAGCCGGGCGGCGGCAGGTCGGCGTCCACCAGCTTGCCCAGCCATTCGAGCAGCACGAAGTGGCAGCCGAATCCCAGCAGCACGCCGATGACGCTGCCGGCCACGCCCAGCATCAGGAACTCCAGCAAGTACATGCGGATCTGCTGCGATTGCGTCTGGCCCAAGCAGCGCAGCACGGCGCAGGCGTCGAGGTGGCGCTGCACGTAGCGGCGCGCGGCCATCGCCACCGCGATCCCGGCCAGCAGCGCGGACAACAGCCCGACCAGCGACAGGAACTGCCGCACCTGGTCCTGCATGGACTGGTTCTCCTTGCCCGCCGAGGCGAGCGAGTTGATTTCGATGCCCAGCCTGGGCGCCGCGGCGATGCGCGCCTTGACCCATTGCTCGAACCCCGCCACCTGCGCCGGTTCGCCAGCCACCAGCAGGCGGTGCGTGGCGATGGCGTGCTGCTGCAGCAGATTGGTGGACATCAGGTCGGCGCTGTTGATCATCGCCCGCGGCGCCAGCGTGAGGAAGGATGCGGCGGCGTCGGGCTCGGAGGCGATCACGCCGGCCACCGTCAGCGCGCGCTCGCCGATGCGCAGCGTGGAGCCGAGGCGCAGGTGCAGCGCCGCCGTCAGGGCCGGATCCACCCACACGGTGCCGGGCGCCGGGATGGAC
This sequence comes from Duganella vulcania, assembly GCF_009857655.1. Taxonomy (NCBI): domain Bacteria; kingdom Pseudomonadati; phylum Pseudomonadota; class Betaproteobacteria; order Burkholderiales; family Oxalobacteraceae; genus Duganella; species Duganella vulcania. The sequence continues at coordinate 20,668 of NZ_WWCX01000034.1, read as the reverse complement.
GCTGCCACGGCGTCCGGCTGGCCTTCGCGGCACAGCTTCATGTGGCCGCGCAACGGGTAGGCGTCGCTCACGCTCTTGAGCGCGACCAGCATCGACGCGCCCTGCCCGTCCGTACCGGCGAGCGCCATGTTCAGCATCGCGACCGTGCCGGCGCTGCGCAGGCCGCGCCGCTGAGCCTCGGCGCGCAGGTCGTCGGGCAAGGGTTGGTCGGAAGCCAGCACCAGGTCGGCGGCCAGCACCTGGTTGGCGTTGCGCGCGATGCCGGCGCCCATGCGCGCGGTGAAGAAGTTCACCGACGACAGCGCCGCCACCGACAGCATCAGCGCCGCCAGCAGGAAGCGCAACTCGCCCGCGCGCCAGTCGCGCCGCAGCATGGATAACGATAGTCTGAACATCTGGCCGGCTTCCAGGATAAAACCGGCAGCTTGCCAAAACCGCCGCGTGGCGTCCGCCGGAATGCGACGAAACGCCAGCAGCCGCGATGGTTTGCCAGAATCGACGGCTGGATTGCACGCCACGATCTGCACAATCCGGCCGGCATGCCTATAATCCGTGACACCCTTCTTCCACCCCGGAGTATCCAGATGACCTACCACGCCTCGCCGCACCGCTACGAAGCGATGCAATACCGCCGCTGCGGCCGCAGCGGCCTGCAACTGCCGCTGATGTCCCTCGGGCTGTGGCACAACTTCGGCGATACCAACTCGCTCGCCTCGCAGCGCGACATGCTGCGCACCGCCTTCGACCTGGGCATCACCCACTTCGACCTGGCCAACAACTACGGCCCGCCGTACGGCTCGGCCGAGACCAATTTCGGCCAGCTGTTCAAGGCCGACTTCCAACCGTACCGCGATGAGCTGATCATCTCCACCAAGGCCGGCTGGGACATGTGGCCCGGCCCTTACGGCCAGGGCGGCGGTTCGCGCAAGTATGTGCTGGCCAGCCTTGACCAGAGCCTGAAGCGCATGGGCCTCGATTACGTCGACATCTTCTATTCGCACCGCTTCGATCCGGACACGCCGCTGGAGGAAACCATGGGCGCGCTGGCGCACGCGGTCCATCAGGGCAAGGCGCTGTATGTCGGCGTGTCGTCGTATTCGGCGGAGAAGACCGCCGAGGCGGCGCGCCTGCTGGCCGAGTGGAAGGTGCCGTGCCTGATCCACCAGCCGTCCTACAATATGCTGAACCGCTGGATCGAGGAAGACCTGCTCGACACGCTGGCCGCGCAGGGCATGGGCTGCATCACCTTCACGGCGCTGGCGCAGGGCATCCTGAGCGACAAATATTTGAACGGGATTCCGCAGGACTCACGCGTGAACCGCCCGGGTGGCGGCTCACTGCAGAAGGCGCACCTGAGTGATGAAAACCTGGCGCGTGTGCGCGGCCTGAACGAGATCGCCAAGGCGCGCGGCCAGACGCTGGCGCAGATGGCGCTAGCCTGGGTGCTGCGCGATGCGCGCATCACGTCCACGCTGATCGGCGCCAGCAGCAGCGCGCAGATCCGCGAGAACGTGGCGGCCTTGCAGAACCTCGCCTTCACCGCCAGGGAGCTGGCCGACATCGACCAGCTGGCCAAGGAAGGCGACATCAATCTGTGGGCCGGATCGTCCAGCCACAAATAGATCGCCCGCAGATCGCCTACATTAAGGCCGCGATGCCGGCGACGAGCCGGTACGCGACCAGTCGCGCCGCTCGGGGCGCTCGATCTCGGCGCCCTCCTCCGGCACCTCCTCGTGGAACTCGCCATCCACCACCGGGATCGATTCGACGTGATCGAAGCCGATGTCGGTATCGGCCGGCAGCGTTTCGACGTCCACGCCGGCGCGCTCGCCGGTGCCTTCGGCGTCGGTGTCGCTATCGAGGCCGGTATCCGGCTCGCCGGCGACGTCGCTGCCGCTGTCGGAGTTGTCGCTGGGGCCCAGCGCCCGCGTGCCATGGCCGCGACCCAGTGTGCGGTCGGTGCCGACCGGGATATTGTCCGGGTCCAAGGTACTGTCAGACATGATCTGTTCCTCCCTCTGAAAACACCCATTTGACCACCGCCGCCGTGGCCGTTCCGTGCGGGACCGCGCATAAAGGCTATCGTTCTCATAGGTATTTTTTACTTTACAAATGTAATATTCATCTCTATAGTTACTCCATCCCAGCAGCCAAACCAAGGAGTAACGCCATGAGCATCACGACCAAAAACCTCATCAAAGCCACCGCCACCGCCGCCTTCGCGATCGCCGCCACGGCCACCACCATCACCAGCGCTTTCGCGCAGAGCACCGCGCCTGCTGTGGCCACCACCGCCGCCACGGGCACCGCCGCCGGCAGCGCCGCCGCGCAAACGGCCGTCGCCAACGGCGCGCTGGCCACCACCACCAAAGCCCAACCGGCCGGCCTGACCCGCGCCCAAGTGCAGGCCGAATTCCTGGAAGCGCGCAAGAACGGCACCCTGATCGAGAACGAAGCCGACATGGACGTCGCCCAGACCAAGAAACACCACGTCAAGTAATCGGAAGCCCGTCCCGTGAAACCGCCGCGCGCCATCCAGTCGACCGCCCTCGCCGCCTTCGCGCTGGCGCTGCTGGCCGGCTGCGCCGACATGGGCCACATCCAGCCGCAGGCCAGCGCGCTGAAACCGGCCGGGCTCAATCCCGGCAAGGCCATCGCCGCCGCCAGCGCCGATGTCGCATGGCCGGAGCAGCAATGGTGGCAGGCGCTGCACGATGAGCAGCTGAACCGCCTGGTGGCCGCCGCGCTGGCCGATAGCCCGACGCTGCGCGCCGCGCAGGCGCGCGTGCGCCAGGCCGAGGCGCTGGCCGGCGTCGCCAAGGCCGGCACGCTGCCGCAGGTAACCGCCTCCGCCAGCATCGACCGCGAACTGTATTCCGCGCACAGCACCGTGCCCGCTCCGCTGGCCGGCAACTACGCGTGGAAGAACACCGCCACGCTGTCCGGCGCCTACGACCTGGATCTGTGGGGCCGCAACCGCGACGCGCTGGCCGCCGCGCTCGACGAGGTGCACATGGCGTCGGCCGAGGCGCAGATGGCGCGGCTGACATTGGCGTCGGCCGTCGTGCGCAGCTACATCCAGCTGTCGCTGGAGTACGCGCTGCAGGACAGCGTGGCGCAGAACCTGGCGCAGCGCCAGCGCATCCTGGAGATCACGCGCAAGCGCCAGGCCGCCGGCCTGGCCAGCGAGATCGAGGTGGCGAGCATCGAGACCACGCTGCCGGCCGGACGGCGCGAGCATGAGCAGATCGGCGAATCGATCGCCCTGCTGCGCAACCAGCTGGCGGCATTGATCGGCAAGGGACCGGGCGACGGCGACGCGATCGCCCGGCCGATGCTGGCCCTGGACGCCGGCCATGGCGGCGCGGTGCCGGCCTCGCTGCCGGCGGAGCTGGTCGGCCACCGGCCCGACATCGCGGCCCAGCGCTGGCGCGTGGAAGCGGCCGGCGCGCGCATCGCCGGCGCCAAGGCCGAGTTCTACCCGAACATCAACCTGGCGGCGTTTGTCGGCTTGCAGTCGCTAGGCTTCGGCCATTTCCTGGACAGCGGCTCGGCGATGCGCGGCGTGACGCCGGCCATCAGCCTGCCGGTGTTCGAAGGCGGCCGGCTGCGCGCGCAACTCGGCAACCAGACCGCACTCTATGACGGCGCGGTCGAGCAGTACAACGCCGCCGTGGTGCAGGCGATGGCCGACGTGGCCAACGCGGTGGTGCGCATCGATTCGGTGCGGCGGCAGGACCAGCTGGCGCAGCGCGCGCTGGCCGCGGCGCGGCGCCAGCAGGAGCTGGCCGAACGCGCCTACCGCGCCGGCATGACCGATGCGCTGAATGTGATCAATGCGCAGCTGACCTTATTGAACGAGGAGCAGCAGATGGCGCAAGTGGCGAGCAAACAACTGGATAACTACACATTGTTGATGGCCGCGCTGGGCGGCGGCATAAAACTGGATTTGCCCTGACGCTTAGATAGTACAATCAAATCCTTGAAAATTAGTGAGGAGCAGGCAATGAGCAGTTTTGAAGCGACTAAAAAACGCCTGAAAAACATCCATGCCCGAATGCCGGAGTTCCCAGAGGATTTGATGCGCGTGCTGCGCATGACTTACCACATCCAGAAACGGATGAAAGACCTGAGCAACGCGGCGCTGCGCAAATACGACCTGGTCGACGCCAGCTACATGGTGCTGGCCGTGCTGTACGGCTCGGAAGACGAGACCTCGACGGCGTCCACGCTGGGCGAGGCCTGCATGGAGAAGCCGGCCAACCTGACGCGCGTGTGCAACGACCTGGAAGCCCAGGGCCTGATCTCGCGCGGCAACCGGCCCGGCGACCGCCGCTGCGTGATGATCACGCTGACCGACGCCGGCCGCGAGCTGGCCGCGAAGGTGCTGCCGGAAGTATGGGGCACCACCACCCGCGCCTACGACGGCTACACCGCCGAAGAAGTTAAAGTACTTGAAGCGCTGCTCAAAAGGCAGCTGGACAACCTGGAAGCACTGACCTAGAACCGAGCACCATGAACCCTTCCCAAGCCGCCGCCACTCCCCCCCAGGACCCAAGCGCGGCAAGGGGAGCATGGCGCTGGCTGGCGCAGGAAACGGCCGGCTGGTTCAACACCGAGGGCCCGCGCTGGCTGTTCGTCGCCAGGACCATGCTGGCCTCCTTCTCCGCGCTGTGGCTGGCCTTCCGGCTCGGCCTCGACGCTCCCTATACCGCCCTCGCCACCACCGTCATCCTGGCCCTGCCCAGCAGCGGCATGGTGCTGGAAAAGGCGTTCTACCGTTTTCTCGGCACGCTGGTCGGCTGTTCGGCGGCGCTGCTGCTGGTGGCGCTGTTCCCGCAATCGCCGCCGCTGCTGTTCGTCGGCGTGGCGCTGTGGATCGCGCTGTGCACCGCCGGCGCGGCCATGCACCGCAACCAGCAGTCGTACAGCTTCGTGCTGGCCGGATACACCGCCTGCATGATCGCCGTGCCCGCGATCGACACGCCGGAACACGTGTTCACGCTGGCCGTCACGCGCGTGACCGAGGTCGGGCTGGGCATCATCTGCGCCGCCGTGGTGCACGACGTTGTCTTCCCGCGCCGCCATTCGCACGCCCTGATGCGCACCGTGCAGGCGCGCTACGCCAGCTTCATCGCCTTCAGCATCCAGGTGCTGGAGCAGCGCCTGTCGCCGGCCGAGACGGAACTGAACCACCTGAAGTTCGCCGCCGACATCGCCGCCCTGGAATCGGGCCGCGCCGCCGCCTTCTTCGAGGCCGGCCATGCGCGCGCGCACACGCGCCAGCTGCACGCCTTCAACGCCGCCTTCATGGCGGTGCTGACCACCTTCTACACGCTGCATCGCCTGATCCACCGCCTGCGCGGCGCCGCACCGGCCCACGCGAAGCCGGTGCTGGCGCTGATCGAACCGATGCACGCCCATCTGGCGCAGGCCATGGGCGACGAACTGACGCCGCAACGCATGGCCCAAATGCGCGCCAGGCTGGCGGCCGATACCGCAGCCGCCCGCGCGCAGATGGACGCCGCTGCCGACGTGCGCCAGCCCACCGATGCCGCTGGCGCGCAGCCGGCCACCGGCACCGTCGCCGGCGCTCCCCTTGCCGCAGAAGGCGCGATACCGCTGGAGCGCGCGCAGCGCATCAGTTTCGACACGGCGGTGGAACTGCTGGAGCGCTATGCGCGCGACATGGAGGCCTTCGCCTGCCTGTACCACGGCCTGACGCAGGAGAAGCGCCAGCAGGTCAGCGATCCCGGCGCCTACTCGCCGAAGACGCCGCCGGCCATCGTCGCCGCCAGCGGCTTCCGCGCCGGCGTCGCCCTGCTGCTGACGGCCGCCGGGTGGTACTGGCTGGCCTGGCCCTACGTCGGCAACGCCATCCTGATGGCGACCATCTTCTGCGCGCTGGCTTCGTCCTCGCCGCGCCCGACCGCGATGGTGCAGCAGGTGCTGACCGGCTTCCTGGTGGCCACGCCGCTGGCCTTCTTCACCGAATTCTTCCTGGTCGCCCGCGCCAACGACTTCCCCACGCTGGTCATCGCCGCGCTGCCGATCTTCGCGCTGGGCAGCTACCTGATCACCAGCCCGCGCTGGGCCGGCGTGGGCATCGGCATCTGCATGTTCTGCGCCACGCTGGTGGTGCCGACCAACTTGATGCACTACGACGTGGAGAGCTTCATCAGCAGCGAGCTGTCGCTGACGCTGGGCGTGGCGGTGGCCTACCTGATGTTCAAGGTGGTGCTGCCCGAGCACACCATGGGCCAGAAGGACCACGTGGCCGCCGCGCTGTGGCGCGAGGCGCAGCGCGCCTGCACCGCCCCGATGTACCGCCTGAAGCGCCGCTTCGACAACCGCGTGCGCGACCTGCTGAGCCAACTGAACGCCGCCTCCGGCCCCGCGCCCGGCGCGGCGGTACGCGCCGTGGTGCGCCAGGGCCTGACCCTGCTGGAGCTGGGCCACGCCGTGATCGAGCTGCGCCAGCTGGTCGCCACGTCGCAACCCGGCCCGGTGCCGGCCGCGCTGAAGCGGGTGGTGGGCGAACTGGCCGCCCACCTGCGGGCGCCGTCCAGCGCCAGCGGCCAGGCGGCGCTGCAAGCTATCCTGGACGCCGGCGCCAGCGTGCGCGCCGCGCTGCCCAGCGCCACGCCGGAACGCCAGCTGCGGCTGCAAACCGCGCTGACCGACCTGCATTCCATTTACACGTCTCTGCTGGACCAGATCACTACAGGAGAAACCGCCGATGCCGCGTGAGATAGACTTTTTTGGCGTACTGCTGCCCGGCGTGCTGCCGCTGTTCCTCGTCAGCGTGCTGCTGCAACTGGTGCTCAACAGCGCCCTGAGCCACCTCGGCGCCTACCGCCACAGCTGGCATCCGGCGCTGGCGCGGCTTTGCCTGTTCATCTGCATCTTCAGCGCCCTGCTGGTCACGCTGTACAAATAAACCACCCCTTATCAGAAAGGCCGCCGTGAGCGCATCCAAAATCTTCCGCTTTTTCCTGACCATGCTGCTGGTGGCCGCCGCCCTGTGGATGGGGCGTTCGGCCTGGGACCGCTACATGGAGTCCGCCTGGACCCGCGACGGCCGCGTCAAGGCCGACGTGGTCACCATCAGCGCCGATGTCGCCGGCACCGTCACCGATGTGAAGGTGCGCGACAACCAGCTGGTCAAGCAGGGCGACGTGCTGTTCGAGGTGGACAAGGCGCGCTACCAGGACGCGCTGGCGCAGGCCGACGCCATGTTGGCGTCGCAGCAGGTGGAGAAAGGCCGGCGCGGCAAGGAGGCCAGCCGCCGCGCGGGACTGGACGACACCGTCGTCTCGGCCGAGAGCAAGGAGGCCGCGCAGTTCGCGGTCGGCACGGCGGCTGCGCAGTACCAGGCCGCGTTGGCGGCGCGCCGGCTGGCGGAGCTGAACCTGGAGCGCACCGTGGTGCGCGCGCCGGTCACCGGCTACGTCACCAACCTGAATGTGCACGCGGGCGACTTCGCCGCCGTCGGCGCGGCCAAGCTGGCAATGATCGACAGCGCCTCGTTCTACGTGGTCGGCTATTTCGAGGAGACCAAGCTGCCGCTGCTGAAGGTGAACGACGCCGTCGAGGTGCACCTGATGAGCGGCGCGGCCCAGCTGCAGGGCCACATCGAGAGCATCGCCCACGGCATCACCGACCGCGACGCCAACACCGGCCGCGAGCTGCTGGCCGACGTCAACCCGACCTTCAACTGGGTGCGGCTGGCGCAGCGCGTGCCGGTGCGCATCCACATCGACCAGCTGCCGAAGGGACTGGACCTGGTGGCCGGCACGACCTGCACGGTGGTGATCCATGGATAACGGCGCCGATCGTTTCAGCACCATCCGCCTGTTCCTGGATGCGGCGCTGCTGGGCAGCTTTTCCGCCGCCGGCCGCAAGCAGGGCATGTCGCCGGCGGCGGCCAGCGCCTGCATCCAGCGGCTGGAGGCCTCGCTGCAGGTCAAGCTGTTCGAGCGCACCACGCGCCAGCTGCGCCTGACCGAGGAGGGCCAGATGTACCGCCACTTCAGCGAGCAGGCGATGGCGCTGATGGCGGAGGCGGAGGCCGGCCTGCACGCGGGCGGCGACAATGTGCGCGGCATGGTGAAGATCTCGGCGCCGTCGGACCTGGGCCGCAATGTGCTGATGCCGATGCTGGACGAATTCCGCGCCCGCCATCCCGAGCTGCAGTATGCGCTCACGCTGAGCGATTCGACCGCGAACATGGTGCAGGACGATATCGACCTGGCGATCCGCTACGGCCAGCTGGCCGACAGCGAGATGGTGGCGCGCGTGCTGGCGCCGAGCCGGCGGGTGGTGTGCGCGGCGCCGTCGCTGATCGCGCAGACCGGCGGCCCGGCCACGCCGGAGGAACTGGCGCGGTTGCCGACGCTGGTGCTGGTGACGGCGCTGGGGCCGATGCAGGAATGGCGCTATTGCAGCAACGACGAGGCGGACGAGAAGCGCGCGGTGCGCGTGCGCCGCACGCAGCAGAGCAACGACGGCGAGGTGATACGCAAGTGGGCCATCGCCGGCCAGGGCTACGCCTACAAGTCCATCCTCGACATCGCCGGCGATTTACGCAGCGGGCGGCTGGAGACGGTGCTCGACGAGTACTTCACCGAGAGCGCGCCGCTCAACCTGCTGTATCACCGCAACCGCTATCAGCCGCCGCGCATCGCGCTGCTTATTGCGTTTTTGCTGGAGCGCTTTGCAGACCTGGCATGACGCCCATCTGCTGCAACAGCGTCAGGTTGTCCTCCAGGTGCCAGTTCTCGGCGATGCGGCCGTCGGCCACGCGGTACAGGTCGAAGGCGCGGAAGTCGATGGGCTGGCCCTTGCCGCTGGTGGCGCCGAAGCTGCCGGTGAAGTGGCCGGTGAAGTGCAGGTGCACGGCGACGCGGTCGCCGTTGACCACCATGTCGGTGATCTCGGCCTTCAGGTCGGGGACGGCGGTGCGGAAGCCTTTCGACGCCTGCAGCGGGCCGTTGACACCCTGCTCGCGGCCGGCCGGCAGCGTGCGGTCCATGAAGTCGGGCGACAGCGCCTGTTTGGCCAGCGCGGGGTCGCCGGTGTTCCAGAAGGCGGCGTAGCGGCGGGCCGCTTGCTCGGTCAGGTCGGTGGCGTGGGCGTTCGCGGCGCCGGCCAGCAGCAAGGCGGTCAGCAGGAGGGAGCGTTTCATGGGCAGTCCTTTCGTTGTGGGGATGCCCGGATTGTGCGCCGCCCGCCGCCGCGCCGGAATTGGCCTGGCCGTTGAAGCAGTTGCTTGCGGCGGTTGAAGATCGCCGCGCGTTTGCCGCGATCGTCGCGTTATCGCGCGCCGCCCGCGTCGACGATGGCGCCGCTGACGTAGGACGATTGTGGGCCGAGCAGCCACAGGATGGTCTCGGCGATTTCCTCCGGCTGGCCGCCGCGCTGCATCGGCACGGTCGATGCCAGCCGCGCCACGCGATCCGGATCGCCGCCGCTGGCGTGGATGTCGGTGTAAATGATGCCCGGCCGCACGCAGTTCACCCGTATGCCCTCGGCCGCGACCTCCTTCGACAGGCCCAGGGTCAGCACGTCGATCGCGCCCTTGGACGCGGCGTAGTCGATGTAGACGTTCGCCCCGCCATGCCGCGCCGCGCCGGACGACAGGTTGACGATGCCGCCACCGTGCCCGCCGCTGGCGGTCGACATGCGCCTGACCGCCTCCCTGCTGCACAGGAAGTAGCTGACCACATTGGTGGTGAACACGCGCTGCAGGCGCTCCACCGACATCTCCGTCAAACGGCACTGCCGTTCCAGCACGCCGGCGTTGTTGACCAGCGCAGTCAATGGCCCCAGTTCCGCGTCGACGGTGGCGAACAGCCGCAGCACGTCCGCCTCCACGCCGACGTCGGCCTGCACGGCGATCGCCTCGCCGCCCTCGGCCACGATCTGTGCGCGCAGCAGCTCGGCCGCCTGCGCGTCGCGCAGATAGTTGATGCAGACCGCGTAGCCGCGCCGGCTCGCCAGCAGCGCGGTCGCCGCGCCTATGCCCCGGCCGCCGCCGGTCACCACCATCACTTGTTTCATCGGGCACACAATCAAGCAAAAAGCCCGCTGCTGCGGGCTTGGGGAAGGTTTATCGTTCCGGGCTGACGTGCGTCAGCGCGTAGCCGACGTGTTGCCACCAGTGTTCGCGCGAGTGCACGGTGTGCAGGCACTTCTTGTCGAGTTCCCCCTTGAAGACGGGATCGGCGCACTGCTTGGTCATCAGCGCGTTGCGCTGGTTCTCGGCGTTGGTCAGCGCGATCAGCAGCCAGACGATGAAGCCCAGCGCCAGCACCGCCAGGCTCCAGGCCACGTGGTTGATGTAGGCCCACTCGAACAAGGTTTCGATGACCGGCGAAGACTCCTTGTAGATCTTCATGACCTCGCCCTCGGCCGCCTTCTGTTCGTCGCTGATCTGTTTCATGGCTCTCCTCACTTCCTGGCTGCGCGTTCCTGGGCCGACTTGGCTACCAGGCTATCCATCACCGCGAACAGCGCCGCGTGCGCCGCCTGGACCGATGCCAGGTCGTGGCCGGCCTGCGCGGGCGAGGTCGTGTAGTGGCCGTCGATCACCAGGGTTGGCGCACTGTCGATTTTATACTGGTTCGCCACCTGCGTGCCGCGCTTCATCCTCGTCTGGACCGCGAACGAATTGAAGAATTCCAGATATTTGGCCCTGTCGACGCCGTTCTTGACGACGAAATCCAGCAGCAGCTGGTCGGTGTTCAGGCGGTTGTGTTCGACGTGGATGGCGTGGAACAGCTTCTCGTGCATGCCGTTGCCCAGCGCGTTCATCGCCTCCAGCGTGAAGAAGGCCTTGGCCTGCGCGTCCTCGCCCAGGTGCATGCGGCGGAACACGATCTTGTCGCCCTGCTTGCGCACCCAGTCCGCCAACGGCGCCTCCAGCGCGTTGCAGTGCGGGCAGTGGTACATGAACACTTCCAGCACTTCAACCTTCTTGCCGGTGTCCGGGCGGCTCGTCAGGTCCACCGTATTGAAGTCCACGCCGTTCTTGAAGTCGGCGGCATGGGCGCCAGCGGCGGCGGCCACGAAGGCGGCGGTGGCGATCAGCGGCCGCAGGAAGCTCAGGAAACGCATAACAGTCCTTCAATCAGGTGAGTGGCAAACGCCGCGAGGTTACCACTTTTTCCGCGCCATGCAAATTAAGGCGGCATTAAGCCTCAGGGCCGGCGCCGGCGCGCCGTCTCCAGCCGCTCGCACAGCGCCGCCACGCCGTCGGCGATGCGCGGCGTGGCGCGCACCAGCTGTTCGCCGCCCAGCATGAACAGGTTGCCGCGCTGGACCGCCAGCATGCCCCGGTAAGGCTTCCAGATATTGATGCCCGATTCGGCGTCGTGCGCGACGCCGCCGATGATCGCTTCCGGGTTCTCCTGCAACACCGCCTCGGTGCTGACGGTGGGCGCCGGCGCCTTCAGCGCGGCGAACACGTTCCGGCCGCCGCAGACGCGCAGCGCGTCGCTGACGATGTGCTCTCCGCTGAGCGTGAACAGCGGCTTTTCCCAGATCTGGTAAAACACCCGCACCACCGGCCGCTGCGCGTAGGTGGCGGACAATCCGGCGATCCGCTGGCGGTAGTCCTGCGCGGCCTTCTGCGCGGCGGCCTCGGTGCCCATCAGCTGGCCCAGGCGGGTCAGGCTGGTGGCCACCTCCTCCAGCTTTTGCGGATCGCTGTAGAAAATCGGGATGCCCAGGCTTTTGAGCTGTTCCAGCTGGCCGGCGGTATTCCCGCTTTTCCACACCACCAGCAGGTCCGGGCGCAGCGCCAGCACGCGCTCCATGTCGATGGTGGCGTTGCTGCCCACCAGCGGGAGGCGCTTGGCCGCTTCCGGGTAGTCGCTGTAGTTCATCACCCCGACCACGCGCTCGCCGCCGCCGGCCGCGAACAGCAGCTCGGTGATGTGCGGCGCCATCGCGATGATGCGCTGCGCTGGCCTGGCGACGGTGACGCTGTTGCCGGCGTCGTCGCGCACGGTAACGGCGGCGTGGGCGCCGGGTATGGCGCACACTGTGGCGCAGGCCAGCAAGGCAGTGCTCAGCAGACGCGCTTGATAGGTGGTGGTGGTCATGGACGTGGGCATGGCGGCGGGCGGCGGAAGCCGGGGATTATACGCGCGCGCCTCGACCATTCACATTTTAGATAGGACCTATCTACATTTCGTGCATTGATCGGCGCCGTGCCGGTGCTTATAGTGGTGCCATACTCATACCGGAGCTTTGCCATGAAAGTCTTGCCCACCTATTTCCTGTCCCACGGCGGGGGCCCCTGGCCGTTCATGATGGACCAGGTCGGCCATCTGTACGCCCGGCTGGACGCGTCGCTGCGCGACATGCCGCGCCAGATCGGCGTGACGCCCAAGGCGGTGCTGGTGATCACCGCGCATTGGGAGGAGCACGAGTTCACGCTGTCGTCGTCGGCCGCGCCGCCCATGATCTACGACTACGGCGGCTTCCCGCCGCACACCTACGAGGTGCGCTACCAGGCGCCCGGCTCGCCGGAGCTGGCGGCGCAGGTCCAGCAACTGCTGGAGGCCGGCGGCCATCCGGCGCGGCTCGATCCGCAGCGCGGCTTCGACCACGGCACCTTCAGCGCCCTGTATCCGGTGTATCCGGAGGCGGACGTACCCATCGTGCAGTTGTCGCTCAAGCGCGGGCTCGATCCGCTGACGCACCTGGAGGTGGGCCGCTTGCTGGCGCCCTTGCGCGAGCAGGGTGTGCTGATTGTCGGCAGCGGGCTGAGTTACCACAATCTGCGCGCCTTCAACGCGCAGGGCGCGGCGGCCTCGCACGCCTTCGACGGCTGGCTGCGCGCGGCGATGGCGCTGCCGCCGGAAGAACGCAAGGCGCAGCTGCTGGCCTGGGAACAGGCGCCGGCTGCGCGCATGGCGCATCCGCGCGAGGAGCATCTGCTGCCGTTGATGGTGGTGCTGGGCGCGGCGGAGAATGATGCGGCGTCCGTGCCGTATCACGAGGACGCGTTCATGGGATCGCTGGCGGTGTCGAGCTTCCGCTTCGGCTAAGCCGCCAAGCGGCCAGGCGGTTAGGTCCCGCGCTTGCCGTTGGCGTAGGCTTCGGCCTTGGCGGCGGCGATGGCGGCCTTTTCGGCGGCCTTCACCGCCATCTCGGCGTTGTGCTCCTCCAGCCGCTCCTTGCGGGTGGCCGGCGTCTCCAGCGAGATGCGGCCCAGGATGCCGCTGCGGTAGTCGCCCAGGAAGGTGTGCGAGGCCTTCTCGAAATCCAGGTCGCCGCCCTTCTGGCGGAAGCCGCGCTTGGCCGCCACGCCCTCCACCACCGCGATGCCGTCGAAGCTCTCGATGTCCTTGAAGCCGTAGCGCGCCACCAGCAGCTGCGGGTAGTGCTTGAGCATCTCGTCGGCCAGGAACACAGCCACCTCCTCCTCGATCAGCGCGTTCGAGCCGATCGCGTGGCTGGCGGCCAGCATCAAGCCGTCGCTCGGCAGCGCGATCTTCGGCCACAGCATGCCGGGCGTGTCGACCAGGATGGTGTTCTTGTCCAGGTAGAGCTTCTGCTGCTGCTTGGTCACCGCCGGCTCGTCGCCGACCTTGGCCACGCGCTTTTTCAGCAGGGCGTTCATCAAGGTCGACTTGCCGACGTTGGGGATCCCCATGATCATGATGCGCAGCGGCTTGGTCGGCACGCCGCGGTGCGGCGCCAGCTGCTTGGCCAGCTCCGGCACGCGCGCCACGTCGGCCGGCTTCTTGGTCGTCATCGCGAACGCGGTCACGCCCTCCTGCGCGTTGTAGTAGGCCACCCAGGCCGCCGTGGCGGCCGGATCGGCCAGGTCGATCTTGTTGAGGATCTTCAGGCACGGACGCTGGCGGAACTTGCGCAGCTCCTCCACCATCGGGTTGGTGCTGGCCTCGGGCAGGCGCGCGTCGACCACCTCGATCACCAGATCGGTGTTCTCCATCTGCTCGGCCGCCTTCTTCTTGGCGGCGTTCATGTGCCCCGGGTACCATTGTATCGACATGCTCTGACCTTCAAATTCGTTCTGACAATCCGCTATTTTACCTGCTACCCCGTCTGGACTTCGGATATCATGGGGCGCTTTTTCCGTTTCCTGACCATATAAACAATATTATTTTCTCCACCGGAGTGCTGAAGATGAGCATAGCTGCACTATCCAACCCCAAGGAAATCACCGTCCGCGGGATTATCCTGGGCATTCTGATTACGCTGGTCTTCACCGCGGCGCAGGTCTACCTGGGACTGAAGGTCGGCCTGACCTTCGCCACCTCGATCCCCGCCGCCGTGATCTCGATGGCGCTGCTGAGCGCCTTCAAGGACGCCACCATCCAGGAAAACAACATCGTCCAGACCATCGCCTCGGCGGCCGGCACGCTGGCCTCGGTGATCTTCGTGCTGCCTGGCCTGTTGATGATCGGCTGGTGGGCCAAGGTGCCGTTCTGGCCGACCTTCGGCGCCTGCGCCATCGGCGGCGTGCTGGGCGTGATGTACACCATGCCGCTGCGCCGCGCGCTGGTGTCGCAGTCCGACCTGCCGTATCCCGAGGGCGTGGCCGCCGCCGAGGTGCTCAAAGTCGGCATGGCCTCGCGCGCCGGCGCGGCCGAGGGCAAGGCCGGCCTGTGGGCCGTGATCTGGGGCAGCGTCGCCTCCGCCGTGTTCGCGGCCGGCGCCGCCGTCAAGCTGATGGCCGGCGAGGTGGCCATCTACTTCCGCACCGGCACCGGCGCCACCGGCATCGGCGCTTCCAGTTCGCTGGCCCTGATCGGCGCCGGCCACCTGATGGGCATCACGGTCGGCATCGCGATGCTGGCCGGCCTGGTCATCGCCTGGGGCATCATGGTGCCGTTGATGACGCACCTGTCGCCGGCCGCCGCCGGCGTCGACGCCGCGGCCCACGCGCTGGGCATCTGGTCCAAGGAAGTGCGCATGATGGGCGCCGGCGTGATCGGCATGGCCGCCATCATCACGCTGGCCGGCCTGGCCAAGCCGATCCTGGGCGGCCTGAAGTCGGCGATGGAATCGGCGCGCAAGGCCAAGCTCAATGGCGGCGTGGTCGACCGCACCGAGCAGGACTTGCCGATCTTCGTGGTCGGCCTGGTCACGCTGCTGTCGATGGTGCCGGCCGGCTGGCTGCTAGCCTCCTTCCTGCAGGGCGGCCCGCTGTCGTCGCTGGCCTTCCCGCTGGTGGCGGTCGGCATCGGCTACATCCTGATCGCCGGCATGTTCGCCGCCGCCGTCTGCGGCTACATGGCGGGCCTGATCGGTTCCTCCAATTCGCCGGTGTCGGGCATCGCCATCCTCACCATCCTCGGCGCCGCGCTGAGCGTGGGCATGGTCGGGCGCAGCGTCATGGGCCCGGAGGTGGCGCAGGCGCTGATCGCCTACGCGCTGTTCGTCACCACCGTGGTGCTGGCGGTGGCGGTGATCGGCAACGACAACCTGCAGGACCTGAAGACCGGCCAGCTGGTCGACGCCACGCCGTGGAAGCAGCAGGTCGGCCTGCTGATCGGCGTGGTGGCCGGTTCCTGCGTGGTGCCGCCGGTGCTGGAGCTGCTCAACCACGCCAACGGCTTCGTCGGCGCGCCCAACCTCAACTCGATCTCGGACCAGCCGCTGGCCGCGCCGCAGGCGCTGCTGATCTCGACGCTGGCCAAGGGCGTCATCGGCGGCCAGCTGCGCTGGGACCTGCTGGCCTATGGCGCGCTGGTCGGCCTGCTGCTGGTGCTGATCAACTTCGGCCTGAAGCGCTCAAGCAACGGCAAGTACTCGCTGCCGCCGCTGGGCGTGGGCCTGGCGATCTACCTGCCGAGCGCCGTGATCACGCCGGTGTGCATCGGCGCCGTGACCGGCTACCTGTTCGACCGCGCCATGGAGCACAAGGTCGGCGGCGACACCGCCAAGCGCCTGGGCGTGCTGGTGATGTCGGGCTTCATCGTCGGCGAGAGCCTGTTCAACGTCGCGCTGGCCGGCCTGATCGTGGTCAGCGGCAAGGGTGAGCCGCTGGCCATCGCCAACTCGCTGAGCGAGGCGCAGACCATGATCGTGGCGCTGGTCCTCGGCGTGGCCATGGTGTGGGGCCTGTACCGCTGGTCGGCCAGGAGCGGGCGCGCCGTCGCCGCCTGATTGACAAAAAAGCAATTACCCTCTAGGATGTTGAAAAAAACATCATAGAGGGTCCCATGTCCAGATCGCCGTTCCGCTACACCCCGTTGCTGCTAAGCCTGCTGTTGCCGTGCGTCGCGCGCGCCGCGGCGCCCGACGCGGCAGCCTTCTTCCAGGAACCGCAAACCAGCCACGTGGCGCTCTCGCCCAAGGGCGGCCACGTGGCCAAGGTGATGATGCTGCCCGGCGGCGTCTCCGGCCTGGTGGTGCACGACACCGCCGACCTGGGCAAGTTCAAGGTCATCATCAAGACCTCGAACACCGAGGCCATCACCGCGGTTCACTGGGTCAACGAGAAACGCATCGGCTTCACCGTCAAGAACCTGCGCATCGAATTCGACGGCAACCAGGACGAGCTGGCGGCCGACGTCGACGGCAGCAATGTGGTGCACCTCATTTCCGGCAACTGGGAACACCAGCAGGAGGTCACGGGCAGCATGATCAAGACCCACAAGCTGACCGCCGACTACGCCTTCTACGACGTGACGCATGACGGCTCCGACGATATCCTGGTCGAGCGCTACCACTGGAACGCGGTCGACAGCACGCCCGAGTCTTCCCGGCTGTACCGCCTCAACACCCGCACCGCCCAGCTCAGCTCCACCTTCGAGGGGCCGCAGCCGGAGACGGTGGGCGACTGGCTGACCGACATCCACGACGCGCCGCGCGTGGCGATCTCGGTGCGGCAGGGACGCTGCATCAGTTCCTACCGCAAGGACACCGGCTGGACCGAACTATCCAACGGCAACTGCCAGCAGGACACCCGCTTCACGCCGATGTTCCTTGCCGACGACGCCCTGTATGTGCGCGCCAGCCACCAGGGCTACGGCGCGCTGTTCCGCTACGATCTCAAGACCATGAAGCTGGCCGACCAGCCGTTCATCTCGGTCCCCGGCTTCGACTTCAACGGCACGCCCGAACTGGACGGGGCGAGCGGCAAGCTGCTCGGCATCCACATGCAGACCGACGCCGGCACCACCTACTGGCTGCATCCCGCGCTCAAGGCCGACCAGGCCAGGATCGACGCCGCCCTGCCCGCCACCACCAACACCGTCCGCTGCGCGCAGGATTGCCTGGCCGCGCCGGTGCTGCTGGTGGTGGCCTCGTCGGACCGCCAGCCGGACCAGTACGCCATCTACACGCGCGCCACCGGCCAGCTGGCTGGGCTGGGCGGCGCGCATCCCGACATCGAGCCGCGGCAGATGGGCCAGCGCGACCTGCACCGCTACAAGGCGCGCGACGGCCGCGACATCCCCGCCTACGTCACCCTGCCGCCCGGCAAGGCCGACGGTCCGCGCCCGGCGGTGGTGCTGGTGCACGGCGGCCCCTACGTCCGCGGCGGCTACTGGGACTGGGACGCCGAGGCGCAGTTCCTCGCCAGCCGCGGCTACGTGGTGATCCAGCCGGATTATCGCGGCAGCACCGGCTTCGGCTACGAACACTTCAAGGCCGGCTGGAAGCAATGGGGCGCCGCCATGCAGGACGACCTGACCGACGCCGCGCGCTGGGCAGTCAAGCAGGGCTGGGCGGACCCCAGGCGCATCGGCCTGATGGGCGCCAGCTACGGCGGCTACGCCACGCTGATGGGCCTGATCAAGGAGCCCGGCCTGTTCCGCTGCGGCGTCGAGTGGGCGGGCGTGACCGATATCGGCCTGATGTTCTCGACGCCGCAGTCGGACGCTTCCGAGGAAAGCCTGAACTACGGCATGCGCACGCTGGTCGGCGACCCGCAGGCCGACGCCGCCCTGTTCCGCGCCAATTCGCCGCTGCTGCGCGCGGCCGAGCTCAAGCAACCGCTGCTGATGGCACACGGCCTGGAGGACCGACGCGTGCCGCAGGTGCACGCGGACAGCTTCCGCGACGCGGTCAAGGCGCATAACCCCAACGTCCGCTACATCACCTACAACAACGAGGGCCATGGCTGGCGCCACGAGGAGAACCGCATCGACTTCTGGAAACAGGCCGAGGCCTTCCTGGACCTGAACCTGGCGCAGGCCAAGTAAGCCCCGCCCAGGCCGCGGATGCCGGCCTGGGGCACCGCTCTGAAGCGGTCACAGGTCGGCCAGCGCCTTCACATGCGCCACCACGCTGCGGCCCAGCGCCGACAGGTTGTAGCCGCCCTCGAGGCAGCTGACCACGCGGCCCCTGGCGTACAGCCTGGCCACCTCCATCACCTGCTGCGTCATCCACGCATAGTCCGCCTCGACCAGCCCCATGCCGCCGATATCGTCCTCGCGGTGGGCGTCGAAGCCGGCCGAGATGAAGATCATCTCCGGCTTGAACGCGTGTAGCGCCGGCAGCCATTGCTCCAGCACGACCTTGCGCACCCCGTCGCCCTTGGTGTGCGCCGGCACCGGCACGTTGACCATGTGCCCGCTGATCGGCAGCGGGTCGGTGTACGGATAAAACGGATGCTGGTAGAAGCTCACCATCAGCGCGCGCGGCTCATCCAGCAGCGCCTCCTCGGTGCCGTTGCCGTGGTGGACGTCGAAGTCCACCACCGCCACCCGAGCCAGCCCGCGCACGTCCAGCGCATGCTTGGCCGCCACCGCCACGTTGTTGAACAGGCAGAAGCCCATCGGCTCGATCGGCCGCGCATGGTGGCCGGGCGGACGCACCGAGCAAAAGGCGTTGTCGATCTCGCCGTCGATGACCGCGTCGGTCGCGGCCACGGCGGCGCCGGCGGCGCGCTGCGCGGCCTGCCAGCTGTAGTGGTTGAGCGTGGTGTCGCCGTCGATCGGGTAGGTCTCGCCAGGTTCCGGCACGTTGTCGCGCACGATGCCGATGGCGTTGCGGCTGTGGTTGCGCTCCAGGTCCGACAGCTCAACCAGCGGCGCCTCGCGGTATTCCAGCAGGTCGCTGATGTGCGAGGAAATCAGCTGGTCGGCAATCGCTTGCAGGCGCGCGGGGGATTCAGGATGCCAGTCGCCCATGTCGTGGCGGGCGCAATCGGGATGGCTGTAAATGGCTGTGGTCATGTGCTTGTCTTGCTGCGTGTAGGCGCTAATCTACCATAGATGGACGGCATGGTATCGCCCGCTCGGTTTCTCGCATAGAATCTGAACAGCGCCCAACTCCCATCGATACCATGTACACCAAACTGCACGCAGTGGCCCGCCAGGTCGGCGACATCATCGTCGGCAAGGAGCAGCAGATCCGCCTGGCGCTGACCTGCCTGCTGGCCGGCGGCCACCTGCTGGTCGAGGACGTGCCGGGCGTGGGCAAGACCACGCTGGCGCACGCGCTGGCCATCTCGCTGGGGCTGCGCTTCAACCGCATCCAGTTCACCAGCGACCTGCTGCCGGCCGACGTCAACGGCATCTCGATCTACGAGCGCGAGAAGAACGGCTTCGTGTTCCACCCCGGCCCGATCTTCACGCAGGTGCTGCTGGCCGACGAGATCAACCGCGCCACGCCCAAGACCCAGTCCGGCCTGCTGGAGGCGATGGAGGAGCGCCAGGTCAGCGCCGACGGCGTCACGCGGGCGCTGCCGGAACCGTTCTTCGTCATCGCCACGCAAAACCCGACCCACCAGATCGGCACCTTCCCGCTGCCCGAGTCCCAGCTCGACCGCTTCCTGATGTGCCTGTCGCTGGGCTATCCGGACGCCGCCGCCGAGCGCGCGCTGCTGATGGGCGAGGACCGCCGCGTGCTGCTCAAGGCCCTGCAGCCGGCCATGGCGCCGGCCGAGCTGGCCGAAGCGCAGCAGGCGCTCAAGCGCATCCACGCCGCGCCGGCGCTGATCGACTACGTGCAGGCGCTGGCCGCCGCCTCGCGTCAGAACGGCCTGTTCGCCGAGGGAATGAGCCCGCGCGCCGCCATCGCGCTGCTGCAGGCCGCGCGCGCCTGGGCCGCGCTGGAGGGCCGCGACCACGTGCTGCCGGAGGATGTGCAGGCGGTGCTGGTGCCGGTGTGCGCGCACCGGCTGCGGCCGCTGAAGGCCGCGCACGGCGTGGCGCTGGCCAGCCGCGACCTGGTGCTGCAGCTGCAAAAGTCGGTGCCCGTCTAGACCATCATGGCCGGCCCGCTGCCCTCGCTGCAAGGCCTGTACCGGCGGGCCCGCGACCAGTGGCTGTTCCAGCTCGGCCCCAGCGAGACCGGCGAGGTGACGCTGACCATGCGCCGCGTGTTCATCATGCCGACCCGGCCCGGCATGGCCTTCGCCGGCCTGCTGCTGCTGATGCTGATCGGCGCGCTCAACTACAACCTCGGCCTGGGCTTCGCGCTGACCTTCTTTGCCGGCGCCTGCGCCGTGGCCGACATGGTCCAGACCGCGCACAACCTGGCCCGCCTGCGGCTCGCGCCCGGCCGCGCGCAGCCGGTGTTCGCCGGCGAGGCCGCGCAGTTCGAGCTGCTGCTGCACAACCCGGGCAAGCGTGACCGCTACGCCGTCTGGCTGGGCTTCCAGGCCGACGGCGAGCCGCGCCAGGTCACCGACGTGCCGGCCGGCGGCGCCAGCGTGGTGAAGCTGTCGGCCGCC
>NZ_WWCX01000342.1:0-218 GCF_009857655.1 Duganella vulcania | reverse complement strand
CAAAGCGAACGCGGCGAACTGAAACATCTAAGTAGCTGCAGGAAAAGAAATCAACCGAGATTCCCAAAGTAGTGGCGAGCGAAATGGGATGAGCCTGTACGTTTTAGCATGACGCATAACAGAATCCTCTGGAAATAGGAGCCATAGCGGGTGATAGCCCCGTATGTGAAATGCGATGTGTGGAACTAAGCGTACGACAAGTAGGGCGGGACACGAGA
>NZ_WWCX01000341.1:0-245 GCF_009857655.1 Duganella vulcania | reverse complement strand
AAGTAGGTAGCTTAACCGTAAGGAGGGCGCTTACCACGGTAGGATTCGTGACTGGGGTGAAGTCGTAACAAGGTAGCCGTATCGGAAGGTGCGGCTGGATCACCTCCTTTCTAGAGTAGCACTCTTCTTCAAGCGTTCACACTTATCGACTGTCAAATTAAAGAACAGCATTTGGGGCTGTAGCTCAGCTGGTTAGAGCACCGTGTTGATAACGCGGGGGTCGTTGGTTCGAGTCCAACCAGCCC
>NZ_WWCX01000340.1:0-247 GCF_009857655.1 Duganella vulcania | reverse complement strand
GGGTCGTTCGAGACCAGGACGTTGATAGGTCAGGTGTGGAAGTGCAGTAATGCATTAAGCTAACTGATACTAATTGCCCGTACGGCTTGTCCCTATAACCTTAGCAGGTTATGGTGAATGAGAAGTATGTTGGAACGTTCGTTGATACAACTTCATTACCTAAATTACTTACTAATTCCAGATTCTGGGCGACGCGAATGCGCGCAGCCCGTACAAGTCAATGCCTGATGACCATAGCAAGTTGGTC
>NZ_WWCX01000033.1:0-62476 GCF_009857655.1 Duganella vulcania | reverse complement strand
GACGGGCCGCGCGGCGGGGCGGCGGGCGTCTCGGGCTGCGCGGCGGCGGTGGACGTCGCGGCGGCGGGCACGCTGATGCCGCTGTAGACTTTCCGCCCCAGCCAGAACGCGGCCAGCAACGCCAGCGGCAGCACCAGCAGGTACAGTACCAGGTCGTCGGTGGCCGGAACGCGGTTGGTCGACCGCCAGAACCAGACCGCACCCAGCCAGCTGGCGCCGAACGCCAGAATCGTTGTCATCAAATTTTTAAGCCATGCCGCCATGTTCGCCCAACCTTATCGTCTCATCACACCGGGCATGCGCAGTTCCGTATGCCCGAAATCCATCATCTTCCAGCGTCCGCCCCAGGTCAGGCCCAGCGACTCGGCCACCTCGCCGTAGAGCTGGTAGCCGCGCATGGCCCACGGATCTTTTTCGGAGATCACCAGCTTGCCGTCGCGCAGGAAAGCGCAATCGGCGGCCAGGCCGTATTGGTGCCAGCTCTGGAACGCCGCCGCGTTGGTGACATTCGGCCCCATCGCGGCCAGCGCGTTCTGGCGCTCCGGGCTGCGGTAACCTTCCAGGATCGCCATGTCGTAGCCGTGCTTTTCCTTCATGATCTTGAAGGCCATCAGCAGCCGCTGCGCGTAGGTGGCGTCCATCAAGGCCCAGTCGCGGCTGGCCGATACCAGCATCGGCCGTTCCAGCGCCACTTCGGCCGACGCGAACACCAGCGGCGGCAACGGCGGCGGCGGCACCAGTTGCTCGCCCTGCAGCAGATCGGCGACCTGGGTGTTGACTTCCCTGGTCGAGGTCTCGAAGCCGCTCAGCGTGTTCCTGGTGCTCATCAGCAGCGCCAGCAGCGGCGGAATGCAGATCAGCGCGGTGCCGCCCAGGCACAGCACATAGTGCTGCCGCAGGAAGGCGCCGACTTCGCCGGCCGAGGCGCGTCCGCTGCGGCCTAGGGCGCTCGCTTCCTGCTGGCGACGCTGGGCGATGCGGCCGACCCGCTGCTGCAGCCGCTGGCTCGCGCCCGTCAGCGCGTTAAGCACGAATTCTCGCCCGGCCGGAAACAGCACCATCCAGCTGATCAGGCAGGCCAGGACGAAATAGAGTGCGATTGCCAGTATCAGCACGACAGCATCTCTCCAGCAGAACGTTGCATCATTAGTATCCTTAAAGCATTGCTTTGAGTATATCTTACAGTTATGACAATCCAGCGCACGATTGAAATCTCCCAGTGAAACGACGTAATTTCGGGGTGCGCACGGTTGAGTTCGTAACATGCGGCGTATTTTTCTTGAATCGCGTAAAGTAATGCGAAATTAACAAGGAGTACATTTTGCAACGTCAAGACGATCGCCCATCGAAAGGGGGCAGGCCCAGTCTTCTTTCCTCGGAACAGCAGGCGGAAGCGGAGCGCCAGCGCATATTGAGCACGCTCGACAGCAAGCCGGCGGCGGCCGCGCCGGCCAAGGCCGCCGGCAAGCCTGCTGGCAAGCGCTCCGGCTTGCTGGTGTGGGGCGCGGCGGGCGCCGGCGTATTGGCCATCGTTGGGGGCACGCTGGTTTGGATGAGCAATACGCCAGATGAGGACAGCTTGCCGCTGGCCGTGCCGGCCACCCAGGCCGCGCCGGTGGCCGCGGTTCCTGCTGCGACAGAATCCGAGGTGTCGACCGCCGCGATCCTTGAGGACGCCGCTTCCGCCAACTCGGCGGTGGAAGGCAAGTTGCCGTCGCTGAAGGAAATGCTGACCGCGCCGGCCAAGCCGGCGTCCGGCAGCGACGAGCTCAAGAAAGCGCTGGAGCGGCCGCCGGCGAAGTCGCAGCTGGTCGCCAAGGCGGAGCACAAGCCGGAGCACAAAGCCGACCACAAGGCCGAACGCAAGGCCGAGCACAAGCCTGAGCGTAAGGCGGACAACGCCAAGCTGGCGCAAAAAGCGCCGGCCAAGGAAAAGGAGAAGGGCAAGCAGTCGGACAACGACGTGACCCTGATCACCGCGCTGATGGCGCATTTGCAGACGCGTCCGCCCGTCAAGAAGACCAGCACGCCTGCTGACCAGCTGAAGACCTGCAAGCAGTACAACGCCGCCGGCGAAGAGCAGTGCCGAGCCCGCCTGTGCGCGGCCGATGCCAAGAAAGAGCCGGAATGTAAGGCCGCCCCGGCCGCCAAGACAGCGTCGAACTCATGAGTGCCGCGCTGCTTGAGCAAATCACTGCGGCGCTGGCGCAGTTCTCCAGCGCGACGCGGCTGTACGCGCTGAGGCTGGGCGACGACGACGCGGACCTGGGCTCGGGCGGCCTGCTGGTGGAGGCCTTTTGCGCCGACGACCTGGTCCAGGGCACGGGCGCGCGCGACATCATCGTGCTGTCGACCAATGCGCATATCGACCTGGCGCCGCTGCTGGGCAAGTCGGCCAGCCTGCAGGTGAGCCTGGCGGACGGCAGCCGCACCACGTTCAGCGGCGACATCACGCAGGCGGCCATGCTGGGCAGCGAGGGCGGCCTGGCGCGCTTCCGTCTGCGGCTGACGCCGTGGCTGTGGCGCCTGAGCCAGGTTCGCAACAGCCGCGTGTGGCAGGACAAGACGGTGATCGAGATCGTCGAATCGGTTTTCGAACATTATCAACCGTTGGCGCAATGGCGCTGGAGCGATGAGGTCGACAGCTTCCTGGCCGATGTGCCGGCGCGCAGTTATTGCTGCCAGTACCGCGAGTCGGACTACGATTTCGTGCTGCGCCTGCTGACCGAGGAAGGCCTGGCCTGGCGCTTCGAGGAAACCGAGGACGGCTTGCGCATGGTGCTGTTCGCCGACAGCAGCCAGCTCGGCGCGGTGCCCGAGGACGCCAGCAGCGAGGCCGGCGGCGGCATCCGCTTTCACGGCGTGCGCGCCGGCGAGCAGCAGGACACCATCCAGGCATTGCAGGCGCGGCGGACCATCTCGGCCACGTTGACCACCCTGCTCAGCTACGATTACAAGGCCAAGAAAGCCGTCGGCGCCAGCGCGCCGTCCACGCAGCAGTACAAGAAACTGCCGCCGCTGGAAAGCTTCGACATGCCCGGCCAGTACGCCTACACCAGCGGCGGGCAGGCGCAGCACTACGCCGAATTGCAGATGCAGGCGCGCGAAGCCCGCAGCCAGTTGTGGCGCGGACGCTCGACCGTGCGCACGCTGGCGGCGGGACGGCGCATCAACGTCACGCAGGGGCCGCTGGCGTCCGCCGATGGGGAGGCCGTGCCGACGTACACGGTGCTGCGCGTGAGCAGCGTCGGCGTCAACAATCTGCCGTCGCCGGCCCAGCACGGCTTGGCCGAGCTGTTCGGCCCCATTCCTGAATTGCTGGAGGAGCTGGCCCCGCAGCGCGACGAGGAGTTCGCGCTGGTCATCGAGCAGGCGCGCAAGACCGGTTACGCCAATAGTTTCGAAGCGGTCGCGGCGGAAGTGATCTGGCGTCCTCAACTCCCGGACAGCGATGGCCGCAATCATCCGAGGCCAACTGCCTCGGGTACGCAGAGCGCCATTGTCATTGGTGCGGATGGATCGGACCAGCCGGCCGGCGCCGACGAGCTGCATTGTGACGTGCTGGGGCGCGTGCGCATCCGTTATCACTGGCAGGACAGTGGCGACGCCAGTTGCTGGGTGCGGGTCGCCCAGCGTTCGGCAGGCGGCGGCATGGGCAGCCAGTTCCTGCCGCGCGTGGGGCAGGAGGTGCTGGTGCAATTCATCGAGAACGATATCGACCGGCCCGTCATCGTTGGCGCGCTGTACAACGGACAGGGCGAAGGCGGCGTTGCGCCCACGCCGGCCGGACGCGCGGCCGGCGACAGCCAGGCTTCCTTATTCAATCCGGCCGGCGATCACGCACCGTCGGCGCAGGGCAACCTGGCGGCGGGCAATAGCCCCTTGTGGCACGGCGCCTCCGCCGATACGGCCGGTCATGGCAACGCGGCGGCGCAATGGGGCGTGCGCAGCAAGGAATTCGGTGGGTCCGGTTACAACCAGCTGCTGTTCGACGATACCGACGCGCAGGGGCGCGTGCAATTGCGCTCGACGCATGCCGCCAGCGAGCTGACGCTGGGCCATCTGATCCACAGCGCCGACAACTATCGCGGCAGTCTGCGCGGGCAGGGCGCCGAGTTGCGCACCGATGCATATGGCGCGGTGCGCGCGGCCAGCGGCTTGCTGGTGACGAGCTATGCGATCAGCCACAATGCCAGCGAGCGTGAGCCGATGGGCGACAACACGGCGGGCATCGCGTTGCTCAAGCAGGCGGTGCAGTTGGGCCAGACGTTCAGCGATGCGGCCAAGACGCATGAGACGGTGACGCTGGCGTCGCACATCGGCGCGGAGAAGGCCAACGCCAGCCTCCTTGATGACAAAGCGCCGCCGCTGAAGGCGCTGCTGACCGCCGTGTCGGGCATGGTGGGCAACGCCAGCCTGGACGCGGCCATGGCAGATGCCGGCGAACGCAACACCAAGCCGGGTGATGATCAGTTGCCGCATGCAAGTTCGCCGGTGATCGCGATAAGCGGCAAGTCTGGCCTGAGCGTGACCGCCGGCCAGGCGATGCAATTGTCCAATGGCGAGACGATCTCGTTGATGAGCGGCGACGACACGCAGTTCGTTAGCGGCGGGCAGCTGCGGGTGCAAAGCAAACAGGCCATTGGTGTGCTGGGCGGAGCGGTCAAGCCGGGCGACAACAATCTCGGCGTGCAGATGATCGCTGCCAAGGACGTGATCGATATCCAGGCGCAAGCGGATGTGCTGAAGGTGCAGGCGCGCGACGAGATCAACCTCGTCAGCGCCAATGCCTTCGTCGACTGGGCGGCGGCCAAGAGCATCACGCTGTCGACAGCGGGCGGCGCGAACATCACCATTGCGGGCGGCGATATCACCGTCCAATGCCCAGGCAAGATCACGGTCCATGCCGGCACGAAGAACTTTGCCGGTCCGGGGAAACTGGATTACCCGCTGCCGGCGCTGCCGACCAGCGTGTGCAAGGCGTGCTTGTTGGCCGCGCTGCGCGCGGGCAGTCCGTTCATGGCGCCGAGCGCCGGCTGAGGAGGAATCATGTTTTTTGCTACTAATCCGCCCCTCGCCACGCTGCCTGTTCAGATCGCGCAGGAATTTCAGCGACTATGCGATGCGTCACCGTCGGATGAGGTGCGGCTGTTTGCGCTGGTCGATGGTGCTTTCGATGAAGAGTTTTTCCGGATGCGTTCGCCGCGCTTGTTTCCGAGGCGGTCCTTGTATGAGGATACTTCCTTGCAGGGGCTGGGCACGGCGGTGCCGTATCTGCTGACAGCGCCCGAGGATGCGGAAGCGCGTCTGGCGTGGCTGAACCGGCTGTTTGCCGACTGCGGCGCCAAGCCGATGCTCAGCATCCTGGCCAGCGTGCTCGACACCGATGAGCTGGTGCAGCACATGCGTCCCTATCTGATCGCCATGACGCCTGATACGGTGGAGTGGCCGGTGCGCTGGGGCGACACGCGCGTGTTGCCGGCGTTGCTCGATGTGCTGACCGAGCCGGAATGCGGTCAGTTGCTCGCCCCGGTAGCGCGTTGGTGGTGGCCGGGGCGCGATGGAGCCTTGCTCAGCTGGCAGGGCGAGGCTACGGAGCCGGTGCCGACAGATTTCGACAAGATGCCGATCAGCGACGAGGTTTTTGCGAAGTTGGTGGATAGGTCGGAGGCCGACGGGGTGCTGGCGAATCTGTATGATAGCCAGCCGGATTTGTTCAGGAAGGATAGTCCGGCTCAGTGCCATGCGCGTGTGGAGCGGCATCTGCGGGTGGCCAGCGCCAACGGCCTTCACGCCGCGCCAGCGCGACAGCACTTCAGCGCGCTGGCCTTGATATTGTCTGACGATTTTACGCAGCACGCGGCCATGACCGATCTGCTGAGGCGGGTCCGGCAGGGAGCGGATTACAAGGATGAAATCTCCGCGTTGCCTGGTGAATTCTGGCGAATGACGGAGCGGTGAGGCGGTTGGGCGTAAAAGATGAAACGATTTATACACTTATTCGCCATTGTCGTAGCGCTAGCTGTCTCAGGATGCGCGCTGCGACAATCGCAGGCGCAAGCGAGTAAAAAATTGAAAGAGGTACAAAGATGAAACGATTCACATACTTGCTCGTCGCGGCCGTTGCTGTAGCTATCTCGGGGTGTGCTCTGCGTCAATCGCAGGCGCGAGCAAGCGATAGCGCCAATGCTCAGGTCGGCATTGCTAACTACACTGGCAATTACATCTACTCTGCCTCCGTTGATGGCGCCGGCGGGGGCAATATGGCAAGTTGGGGGGTGGGCATCGCCAATATCTGCTGCACTTCAATCCCACGCGTGTGGCATCCGGGAATGAAGGTATTAGTACGTTGGGATATGCCAGTGGGACATCAGCATATCGTGAAGGAAAAAGTTGTAGAAGTCGAAAAATACGAAAGGCCGGGTGATATCTATTTGGTTTTTCTTCCGAATGACGAAGTGCATGTTGTCGTCAGCCGGGATGGGCCTGGCGCTCCTGATTTCCCCGCTTATGGCAATAATAACAACTAACTCTCCTCTTTAAATTTGGTACAGCCATGATCGAAACTACTCCCGTTAAGGCACCGTATCCTACAGATGTCTTTCTGAAGCCAACAACTGAAGAACAGTCGAAGATCGCTGCGGTCGCTTCTCCTATAAAATCTGACGCTCCGTGCAGTATCCCTGTACGCGTGGGTGTGTTCTTTGACGGTACGAATAACAACCTAGATCGAGACAAAAATGGACGGCGTACAGGGGTAATTATTGATCCTAGGACTAAAGAGCAAGCTCCGGTTTTAAGCAGAGAGCTAAAGCCTGAGGAATTTAGCCATAGCAACGTGGCAAGGCTATTCCAAGCATTTCCAAGCAATAAACCGAAAAGTGGCTATTTTCCCTATTATATTGCCGGCGTAGGGACGCCCTTTCGGGAAATCGGCGAATTAACTGAAACTGATGATGGCAAGGCTTTTGCTAAGGGAGGCCAAGCCCGAATCATATGGGGCCTGTTTCAAGTAATTAACTCGCTTTATCGGATGGCCAATGATAACAAGGTACTGTATTCGGCAGACGAAGCGGGAGAACTCGCTCAATCCCACGAGAATCAAGTGGGCCAAACTGAGTGGGACGCTGAGAATAAGCAGCACACTCGCAAGACGCATCGCGACTGGTTCGAACCTCATCTTCAAAAATTAAGCGCAAAGTTAGCGAGCAAACCTAAACCGTCCATTCCGTCGCTCACGATTTCAGTTTTCGGCTTTTCGCGTGGCGGAGCGGAGGCGACCGCTTTCTGCCATTATCTATCAGAACTGCTGAGCGACGGTAAGCTGGCAGGCATCCCTACCAGTATTGATTTTCTCGGCGTGTTCGACGTGGTGGCCACAGTCGGTATGTCGGACTCTGCAGGACGCACGACGCCAGTACCACGCGTCTTTTTCGATGGCCATTGGGCTTGGGCCAAGAAGCTGCTCCTGCCCTTGCCCGATTGCGTGAAGGGCGGCAGGCACTATATTGCCGCGCACGAACAACGCATGAATTTTCCGGTCACACAACTACAGACGACAAGCAGCGAATTCGCTGAGGTCTATTTCCCCGGCATGCACTCCGATGTCGGCGGCGGCTACGCGCCCGGAGAATATGGCAAAGGACGCGGCGCGCAATCTGCCATGTTGTCGCAGATTCCGTTGGCGTATATGTTCAAAGCCGCCCGTGAGGCGGGCGTACCGCTGCTGCCGTTCAGCGAACTTACGACGGCTGATCAAGACGATTTTCAAGTAGGCGCCGAACTTGCCTCCGCCTGGAACGCTTATACCGATGAGCTTGGAGACAACGGCCATCTCATCAAGGAACACATGAAACTGTATTACCGTTGGCGCGCGGCTCGCTTGACCACGCTGGAAAGCACGGCCAGCTTTAAGGCCTCAAGCCCGCAAGCGCAAGAAGACCTGCGAAGCAGTAACAGGATGCTCAGCGGCGATCTGGAGGCCGTGCGGTGGCGGCTAGAGCACAAAAACACTGTAAGGACTGACGCTGACACACCGCCTTACACGCCAAGGGATTTGTCCCGGATAAACCAGTGGCACTACTACCGGGCTCTGCAATATACGCCGCTAGACTCATGGGAAGAGTGGGCCTTGGAGATTTTCAATAAACCCGAGCCGCTGCCGGCGGAGGTGATGCGCTTCTTCGACGATTATGTGCACGACTCACTGGCGGGCTTCTATCTCGCCGGCGCGGTAACTGAGTTCGACAAACGCCAGCTAATGGCGGACGTCAAGAAAAAATGGTGGCGCAATAAATTCGAGGACAAAGTCTTCGCCCTCGGACAGAAGATCGAGGCGGCGAAAGCCAAGGAGAAAAAGCACGAACCCTTGACCGACGAAGAGAAAGACCTGCTCGAACAGTCCAAGTACGACACGCCATTCCCCATCATGACGGACGCCGACGCCGCCGACATGCGCAGCCCCGTGATCACCACGCAGACAGCCACCCGGCGCGAAGGCGGCGGCTATCTCCTGCGGCGCAGCTATTATCCGCTGGAAGGCTTCATCATACGGAAGAGTATCCACGAGAAGGAACTCGATACGGAGCCAACCAGCTCCACCACACCGAAAAAGGTCGCCGAACAGACCGCCGAGGTGGAATATGTCTGGGTCGAGAATCTGCCGCTCGCTCTCGCCAGGGGGGATCAGTTGCTTCCTGATTTTGTCGAATCGGACAGAATGGTGGCGTGAGGAAGCCGGGCGCTTGGCTTACGACTTATCAGCTTGCGCAGGAATTTCAGCAACTGTGCGATGCGTCGCCGTCGGATGTGGTGCGGCTGTTTGCGCTGGTCGGTGCTGCTTTCGCTGAAGAGTTTTTTGGCGCGTTCACCGCGCCTATTTCCGAGGCAGTCTTTGTATGACGGTACCGCTTTGCAGAGCCCTGGCACGGCGGAGCCTTGCTCAGCCGGCAGGGCGAGGCCACGTCGGCGGTGCCGGCTGGTCGACAAGATGCCATTTAGCGACCAAGTCTTCGCGAAGTTTGTGGAGAATGACGGAGCGGTGAGGCGGGTGGACTAAAAAATGAAACGATTTAGACACTTATTCGCGATGACCTCGGCATTAGCTATCTCGGGATGCGCACTGCATCAGTCGCGCGCGCAGCCGAGCGATAGAGCTACTGCTCAGGTCGGTATCGTTAACCACACCGACAATTACATTTATTTCGCTTCGGTTGATGGTGCTGGCGGAGGAAATATGGGCGCCAGGGGAGCGGCGGTGGCCAATATATGTTGTACGTCAATTCCTCGCGTGTGGTATCCCGGCATGAAGGTCTTAGTACGTTGGAACATGCCGGTTGGTGTTCAGGATGTCATGAAAGAAAAAGTCGTGGAGGTCGAAAAATACGATTCACCGGGCAGTATCTACATAAATTTTTTCCCAAACGATGCAGTTCGTGTAGTTGTTAGTCGGGTTGGTCCTCGTAATCCTGCATACCCGATTCACTTACCTGGCAATCCTAGCGCGCCCACTGCTTCAAACTGAGCTTAGGCTAAATGAAGCAATCACAAACATGAAGCGATTTATAAACTTATTCGCGATCGCGTCGGCGTTAGCTATCTCGGGATGCGCACTGCATCAGTCGAGCGCGCAGCCGAGCGATAGAGCTACTGCTCAGGTCGGTATCGTTAACCATACCGGCAATTATATTTATTCGGCATCGGTTGACGGTGCTGGCGGCGGGAATATGTCGCGATGGGGGCAAGGCTTCGCCAATATCTGCTGCACTTCCATCCCGCGCGTATGGTATCCCGGCATGAAGGTTTTGGTGCGCTGGAATATGCCGGTTGGTATTCAGGATGTCATCAAAGAAAAAGTGGTGGAAGTCGAGAAGTACGAAGCGCCAGGCAGCATCTACATGCACTTTTTCCCGAACGACGAGGTCCGTGTGGTGGTAAGCCGAGTTGCGCCAGGCAATCCCGCGTATCCCATTCGCCATCTTGGCAATCCTGAAGCGCCCCCGGCCTCAAACTGATCACGGGCGAAGAAATCACGAAAATGAAACGATTTATACACTTATTCGCTATATTCGTAGCCTTAGCTATTTCGGGGTGCTCGCTTCGTCAAACGAGGGCACAGCAGAGCGACAGAGCTCCAGCTCAGATCGGTATTGTTAACCATACCGGGAGTTACATTGACTCCGCCTCGGTTGACGGTGCTGGCGGTGGGAATATGGCGCGTTGGGGAGTAGGAGGCCCCGACATTTGCTGCACCTCCATTCCAGAGGTGTGGCATCCAGGGATGAAGGTATTAGTGCGTTGGGATATGCCAGTGGGACATCAGCATATCGTGAAGGAAAAAGTTGTAGAAGTCGAAAAATACGAGAGACCTGGTGACATCTATATGGTTTTCTTCCCGAATGATGAAGTGCGTGTGGTGGTCAGCGCGAACGGGCCTCGCGCTTCAGACTTTCCGATTCGCCATGTAGGTAATCCGAATGAGCACAACTGATAGCCGGGCGCTATTTAAGATAGTGTCGTGCCCATGTGACGGTAAGGCCAAAGCAGCGATGCAGTACACAGGCCAACCGATTCCTGAGTCCTGGCCGCATCAGCAGCACATGAGCGCGTTGTAGGGTGACGTTCGTGGATTGGTAGGTATGGCCGGGCGTGCCGTAGCCGAGGTCAATACATCTGAATTGGTTGCGACCGCACAGGTCTTCGATAGCCAAGTGCAGTGCGGTGGTGCCGACCGATAGGTGGTCTAGCGCACTGTCATGGAAGATGTTGAACAGGTGTAGCGTGTCGCTGGACCGCATGCCCAGGATCAGCGCGCAGGGCTGGCCGCCGCAATCCACCTGGTAGCAGAGCAGCATGCCGTGCCTTGCCAATTCGCGCATTTCTGCCGGCGTCCACAATTGCGTTCGATGTTCTGGCGAGCAAAGACTGGAGAGGGCGTTGAGCATCGACTCCAGATGTTCGGGATATTCGATACAACGCAGACTAAGGCGGCCGCCACCATGCTCGCGCAGCTGTCGTAGCTGTCGCTTGAGGTTGTAGCGCCGCTTTGAATTGAACTGCGACATGAAGCCTTCAAAATTGGCGGGCAGAGGGATCTGATGGCAGTCACGCCAGTTATTGAGTACGTGCGCGCGATAGGGGGCGTGGGAGCGCTTGGCGTTGATGCGGTGCCATATGTCGCTCTGCGATGGCAAGGACGTCAGCGAGATCGCCTGGCATAGCGGGAAATGCGCCAGCAGGAATTCAAACAATAGATCCAACAGCTCGGCACGAGCGGGCATCAAGGGTGCGCTACCGAGCAAGCACACGCTAGGCACTGGTAACGAGCCGAGCCGCAGGCGGCCGGCGACAAAATCAAAGCTGTGCCGGCGCAATACCAGCGGCACCACGCCAACCACCGCCCCGCTTGCCCGCTCGGTCACCGTGAACAGCTGCGGCGGCGCGTGCTCGGTCGCCGTGCTGAGCAGGTAGTCGAAAAATTCGGGACTTTGGTAGACCCGTTCGTGGCTCTTGCTCTCGGCCAGCAGTTCGCGCCAGCGCTTTATCAGTGCACTGTCGCCGATGCGGTCGCTGACGTCTTCGATGAGGTAGGTGGTGTTGGACATGGTCGCACGACGATCCCACATCCTGCGCCGGCCATTGTTGATGCAGGTCGAAGCGGCGCGATCAGCGGCGCCGGCGCCACACCGTATCCATCAGGGGCTTGACGCTGAAGCCGTGTACAAGTATCGACAGCATGACGACGAACACGGCTATCCGCGTGAGCCGGGCCGCCAGTTCCGAAGGCAGGCCGGCTTCGATGGCGAACATCAGGTAGTAGATGGAACCGATGCCGCGCACGCCGAACCAGCCCGTCATGGCGCGCATGCGCAGGCTGGTGTCGCTGCCGGCCAGGCCCGCGAATACGCTCAGCGGGCGGGCGATCACGAACAGGAACAAGGCCGTCCACACGACGTCCCATTGCATGCTTTTCAGCGAGATCATGCCGCCCAACAGCAGTACCAGCGTCAGTTCGGACAGCCGCTCCAGGTGTTCCTTGAATACCAGCGCTTCGGTGCTGACGGTGAGGGGCGCTTCGTGCGTTTCGCTATTCTTGGCGGATTCGGACTTGGCCGTGTCCGGCTCCATCAGCCCGTGACGGTCCTTGGGGGCGCCGGCCAGCACCAGCTCGGACTGCCGCAGCGCGACGGCGGCGATGAATACGGCCAGGAATCCCGAGGCCTTGAGCAGCGTCGCCAGCGAGTACACCACGGCGATCATGCCCAGGTCCACCAGGTCGTCCATGATTTCATGCTTGGGATCGCTGCCGCGCAGTCGCCAGCTCAGCCGGGCCACCAACGCGCCGGCCGTCATCCCGACCACCGCCGCGCCAGCGGTCGCCCACAGCACGTCGACCAGCAGCCAGCGCAGGTGATGTGTGTCGGTATCGGTGACCGAGAGCATGCCGAGGCCGAGCATGACGAAAGGATAGGCGCTGCCGTCGTTCATGCCGGCTTCGCAGGTGAGGGTGAAGCGCAGCTGGTCCTTGTCGCCCGCGTGGCGTACCTGGACGTCGGTGGCCAGTACCGGGTCGGTGGGCGCCAGGATGCCGCCGAGCAGCACCGCCGCGCCCGCCGGCAGCTGAAGCACGTAGTAGCCGAACAGCGCCACCAAGCCCACCGTGATCGACATCGACAGCCACGCCAGCCGCAACGGCGCATCCCAGCGCTCCCGCTTGAACGGCACCGGCATCTTGATGCCTGCGGAGAATAGGGATATCAGCAGGGCAATCTCGGTCAGTACTTCCAGCAGGGCGGATTGCAGCTTGGGATCGAAGCCGAAGATGTTAAGTAAAGTCGGCCCCATCAGGATGCCGGCGCCAAGGTAGACGATGGCTGAGGTGAAAGGCGACTTCGAGATCGTGGTGGCCGCCAGCCCGCGCGCCAGCATCAGGCTGCCGACGAGCAGAAACCAAAGTGTGGTGTTCACACGCTCTCCTTCGCAGTGACGAGTCAGATGCTAGGCGAGTTTGGCGTTTCGGTCTGTGGGATAGGGCACGCTGCGCGCGGCAACGGCAGAGCGGCGGGCCGCCGGCGAGGCATGGCCTCGCCGGGCAAACAGCGGAATTAGTTCAGCGCGGAACGCGAACGGGCGTAGCCGAAGTAGATGGCCAGGCCGACCACCAGCCAGATCGCGAAGGCGACCCAGGTGAACCAGCTCAGGTAGGTCATCAGCATGACGCAGAAGATCACGGCCAGCGCCGGAATCACCGGCACGCCCGGGCAGCGGAAGGCGCGTTTCAGGTCGGGACGCTTTTTGCGCATGATGATCACGGCGATCGACACCAGGCTGAAGGCGGCCAGCGTGCCAATGTTGATCAGCTCGGTCAGCACGTTCAGCGGCACCACGGCGGCGATCAGGCCGAACACGATGCCGACCAGCCAGGTGGCGAAGAATGGCGTGTGGAAGCGCGGATGCACGGTCGACAGGCGTTTCGGCAGCAGGCCGTCGCGCGACATGGCGAAGATGATGCGGGTCTGTCCATAGGCCATCACCAGGATCACGGTGGTCATGCCCAGGATCGCGCCCAGGTCGACGAAGCCGGCGAACCAGTTTTCACCGGCGTGTTTCAGCGCCAGCGACACCGGATGGTCGATGCCCAGGTACTGCTGGTAAGGCACGATGCCGGTCATGATGGCCGAGACCACCACGTACAGCACGGTACAGGCGGCCAGCGAGCCGATGATGCCGATCGGAAGGTCGCGCTCGGGACGCTTGACTTCCTCGGCGGCCGAGGTCACCGCGTCGAAGCCGATGAAGGCGAAGAACACCAGCGCGGCGGCGCTCAGCATGCCGTTGTAGCCAAACGGCATAAACGGTTTCCAGTTGGCTGGTTCGACGTGGCGCGCGCCGACGACGATGAACAGCAACACCACGCCGACCTTGATGGCGACCATGATGTTGTTCAGGCGGGCCGATTCACGCACGCCCCAGCTCAGCATCGCGGTCAGCACCAGCATGATGCACAGCGCGGGAAGGTTGATCAGTGTGTGCACGCCGGGAATCGCGCCGGGCGCGGCCGTGAGCTCGACTGGCAAGTGGATGCCGAAGCCGGCGATCAGCGACTGGAAGTAGCCGGACCAGCCGACCGACACGGCCGAGGTGGCCAGGCCGTATTCCAGCAGCAAGTCCCAGCCTATCATCCAGGCGGCCAGTTCGCCCAGGGTGGCGTAGGTGTAGGTGTAGATGGAGCCGGCCACGGGCACGGTGGAGGCGAATTCGGCGTAGCAAAGCGCGGCGAAGCCGCAGGCGATGGCGGCGACCACGAAGGACAGCGTCAGCGCCGGGCCGGCCGTGACGGCGCCGGTGCCCGTGAGTACGAAAATACCGGTGCCGACAATGGCGCCGATGCCCATGAGAATGAGGTCGAAGGGACCGAGTACTTTCGCCAGGCCGCCGGGTCTGCGGCTGTTGGCGATCATATCGTCCAGGTTCTTAGTGCGAAATAGGCTCAAAATGGCTCCAGTTTTATTGTGGTTATCTCCGTACCCGAGCCTGTGCCTTGTGGGCGCTCGGGCGACGGCAAATAATACAGTAACTTTCCGGCTCTGCCGAGGGAGTTAAGTAGTTAATAACGAAGAGATATACAGCAGCAGCCTATCCTCCAACTTGCCCAGGTCCAGCCCGGTGATCTCGCCGATGCGGCGCAGCCGGTAATCCAGCGTGTTGCGGTGGATGTGCAGGGCCTCGGCGGTGGCCGCCGGATGACCGTCGTGTTCAAACCACACATTGAGCGTGCGCTGCAGCAGTTCCCTGTTTTTATCCTGCGCCATCAGCCGGCCGATGGGCACGCGCAGCTGTTCCGCCTCCCAGCCCGAGCCCAGGCCCGACAGCAACACCGGCAGGGTTTGCTCGTAATAGCTGAAGCGCGACCGGCGCGGATGGCGGGCGCGGCCAATGCGCGCCGCCGTCAACGCGCTTTGATAGGAAACCGCCACGCCGGCCATGCCGGACTGGGCGATGCCCATTGTCAGCGTGTGCGGCTGCTGGCATTCCTCGCGCAGGATGGCGGCCAGCGCCTGCAACTGGCGCTGCGGCCAGTGGGCGTCGTGCGCCGGCGGGGCGTCGTAGAAGTCCAGCAGCACCAGCTGATGGGCGCTGGCCGATGCGGTGAGCGCGGACGGCTGCCGGGCCAGCATGCGCAGTTGCAGGCGCTGCAGCTCGCTGAGTGCCTGGTCGGTGCCGGCCGTCTTGTCATCCAGCTCCAGCAGGAATACCAGATGGCTGCGCTCGAAGTTGACGCCCAGACGCCGCGCCCAGGCGGCCAGGTCGGCCTCCATGGCCGCTTCGTAGCGGATCAGGTTGAGCACGAAGGCTTCGCGGTAGCGCGAGTCGCGCTGGAGCTCGCCGGCCAGGTGGGCTTGTTCCAGGATCATCTCCGCCGTCAAGCGCACCAGTTCGCCGAACTGGCGCACCTGGGCCGGCACGCCGCTCAGGCCGACGGCGCCGCAGACCTGGCCGTTGACCGTCAGCGGCAGGTTGATGCCGGGCTGGGCGCCGTGCATGTTGCGGGCGCTGGCACTGTCGATCTCCACCGTCAGCCGCTTGGCCAGGGCCAGCATGGCGCCGGCGTGCAACTCGCCGATGCGCGCCGGGTTGCCGCTGGCGAGGATGGTGCCGTTGGCGTCCATCACGTTGACGTTGTACGGGATGATCTTCATCGTCCGGCTGACGATGTCCTGCGCCAGCTCGGTACTCAGTATGTACATGGGCGTTTCTCCTTGCCGTCATTGTGCCAAATAACAAGGAATCCCGGTAAATCCCGGGCTGAAAGGAGCATTTATTGTGCATATGCCCAATAAAATGCCGGGATCCGGCTGAATTATGGTGCGTTTGGCCGATGTTTTTCCGGCATGGATTCCAGATAATCGTCTGCACAGACCACCTATAAAAACCAAGGAGACCCACATGAACACCACGACCACCGCCACCCCGTGGCCGGCGGCGTCCGTCCTGGACGGCGCTTACAAGAAGGCCAGTTGGCACCTGATACCGTTCATCTTCATCTGCTACTTCTTCAACTACCTGGACCGCGTCAACGTCGGCTTCGCCAAGCTGGAGATGCTCGACGCCCTCCATTTGAGCAATACTGTTTACGGATTAGGCGCCGGCATCTTCTTCATCGGCTACGTGCTTAGCGGTGTGCCGAGCAACCTGATACTCCACAAGATCGGCGCCCGCCGCTGGATCGCGACCATGATGGTGGCATGGGGCGGCCTGTCGGCCTGCATGCTGTTCGTCCACAACCCAACCTCGTTCTACGTGCTGCGCTTCTTCACTGGCGTGGCCGAGGCCGGCTTCTTCCCCGGCATGGTGCTGTACTTCACGCACTGGTTCCCGGCCCAGAAACGCGGCCAGGTGATGGCCCTGTTCATGTCGGCGATCCCGATCTCCGGCCTGGTCGGCGGCCCGCTGTCGGGCTGGATGCTGCAGCATTTCTCGGCCGGACAGGCCGGCATGGCGGGCTGGCAATGGCTGTTCCTGCTGCAAGGCTTGCCGACCGTGATCCTGGGCGTGGCCGTGTACTTCTACCTGAACGACGGCATCGCCCAGGCCAAGTGGCTCAGCGCGGATGAAAAGGCCGCCATGCAGGCGGCGCTGGCGGGTGACGAGCAACAGCGCCAGGCCAACAGCGACGCCGGCCAGACCTTTTCGTCCGTGGTCCGCAATGGCAATGTGTGGATGTTGGGCGTGATCTATTTCTGCATCCAGATGGGCGTGTATGCGATCAACTTCTGGCTGCCGTCCATCATCAAGTCGCTGGGCTACCAGAGCGCGGTGACGGTCGGCTGGCTGAGCGCGATTCCCTACCTGTGCGCCGCCTTCTTCATGGTGTGGGCCGGCCGCTCGGCGGACCAGCGCCGCGAACGCCGCCTGCACGTGTCCCTGCCGATGCTGATGGGCCTGACCGGCCTGATGATGGCTGCCAACTTCTCCAGCAGTCCCGTGATCGTGATAGCGGGCCTGAGCATGGCGACCATGGGCGCGCTGGCCGCGCTGGCGATGTTCTGGTCGCTGCCGGCCGCCTTCCTTGGCAGCGCGGCGGCGGCCGGCGGCCTGGCGCTGATCAACTCGCTGGGCCAGATTGCCGGCTTCGTCAGTCCCTTCCTGGTCGGCTGGATCAAGGACGCGACCCAGAGCACCGATACGGCGCTGTATATTTTGTCCAGCGTGCTGCTGCTTGGTGCGATACTGGTGCTGCGCGTCCCCGCCAAACTGGTCAACCGTTGATAGAGCACTCGATGAAAATAGTCATTGCCCCCGATTCGTTCAAGGAGAGCCTGACCGCGATGGCGGTCGCCAACGAGATCGAGGCCGGCTTCCGCGAGTTCTTTCCCGACGCGCAGTACGTCAAATTGCCGGTGGCCGACGGCGGCGAAGGCACGGTGCAGGCAATGATAGACGCCAGCGGCGGCCGCCGCGTGGCGTTGACGGTGTCGGGCCCGCTGGGCGAGCCGGTGGACGCGTTCTACGGCCTGATGGGCGACGGCGCCACGGCCGTGATTGAAATGGCCGCCGCCAGCGGCCTGGAGCTTGTGCCGGTGGCGCAGCGCGATCCGCTGCGCACCAGCAGCCGCGGCACCGGCGAGTTGATCCGCGATGCGCTCGACGCCGGCGCCCGCCACTTCGTGCTGGGCGTGGGCGGCAGCGCCACCAACGACGGCGGCGCCGGCATGGTGCAGGCATTGGGCGGACGCCTGCTGGACGAGGCTGGCAACGAGCTGCCACCGGGCGGCGGCGCGCTGGACCGCCTGCGCCATATCGACCTGTCCGGGCTGGACGCGCGCATCAAGGACTGCGTGTTCGACATCGCCTGCGATGTCAGCAACCCGCTGGTGGGGCCGCAGGGCGCCTCCCATATCTTCGGCCCGCAGAAGGGCGCGACCCCGGCGATGGTCGAGCAGCTGGACGCCAACCTGCGCCATTACGCTGACGTCATTGCCCGCGAACTGGGCCATCAGGTCGCCGGCGTGCCGGGCGCCGGCGCGGGCGGCGGCATCGGCGCGGCGATGCTGGTGTTCCTGGGCGGGCGCCTGCGCCCCGGCAGCGAGATCGTGACCGCGGCGGTCGGCCTGGACGCGGCGGTGGCCGACGCCGACCTGGTCATCACCGGCGAGGGCCGCATCGACAGCCAGTCCATTCACGGCAAGACGCCGATCGGCGTGGCCCGCGTGGCCCAGCGGCACGGCAAGCCCGTGATCGCCATCGCCGGCAGCCTGGCGCCGGGGGCGGCCGTTGTGCACCAGCACGGCATACAGGCCGTGTTCGGCGCGGTCAGCCGGCCCTGCACGGTCGAGCAGGCGCTGGCCGAGGCGGCGCAAAATGTCCGCAGCGCCGCCCGCAATATCGCGGCCGTCCTCAGCCTCGGCGCCAAGCTATAGTTGCCTGGGCTCATCTGTGCTAGAGTCGTTCTCGTGTCAGCCACCGACGTCGAGAATGAAGCCTGCAGCCCACAGTCCCTTGCCATCGCTCCGCTCGCAAATCTACACGCTGGTCTGGGCGTGCGCTTTGCCGGCGGTGGTGGGCATCGGGATGCTGGCCCATCACTTCTACGAGCGCGAGCGCACGCAGATCCAGCAGGAATCGCTGATCACCGCGCGGGCGCTGATCCAGGCGGTCGACCGCGATCTCAACACCGGCATGACCGTGGCGCTGGCGCTGGCCAATTCGCCCAGCCTCGACAACGGCGACCTGGCGGCTTTCCACGCCCAGGCGAGCAAGGCGCTGCGTCCCGAATTCCCCGGATTTAACTTCGTCCTGAGCGACCGCGACTCGGTCCAATTGCTCAACACGGTGCGTCCGTTCGGCCAGATTACGCCCGATCCTGGCAGCCTGGAACGGACAAGAAAGGTATTCGATACCGGCCGGACCGTGATCTCCGACGTCTTCATCGGCGGCGTGCTCAAACGGCCGCTGGTCGCGGTGCACGTGCCGGTGGTCAGGGAGGGCAAGGTGATCTACTGCCTGTCGGTCGCCTTCGTGCCCGAGCGCCTGGGCATGATACTGAAGGAGCAGCGCCTGCCCGTCGGCCGGGTGGCTGGCATTTTCGATTCGCGCGGCGTGATCGTGGCGCGCACGCGCGACCCGGAAAAATTTGTCGGCCAGCCCGGTTCCCCGGCGCTCGTGGCCAGCATGGCCGGCGGCGGCGAAGCGGCCATCGAGTCGGTGACGTTGGACGGTACGCCGGTGTATTCGATGTACAGCCATTCCAAGGCGTCCGGCTGGGCGGTGTCGATCGGCGTGCCCCGCAGCGAGGTGCTGTCGGAGATGGTCGCTTCGATCCGCTGGATCGTGCTGTTCCTGGCCGCGCTGCTCGGCCTGGGCGTCGCGGCCGCGTGGTACCTGGCGCGCCGCATCGACGGTTCGGTGAGCGCGTTGGCGTACGCGGCCAGCGCGCTGGGCAAGAACGGTGACATGCGACTGGACCAGGTGCGGCCGGCGTTCCGCGAAGCC
Organism: Duganella vulcania; assembly: GCF_009857655.1. NCBI lineage: Bacteria > Pseudomonadati > Pseudomonadota > Betaproteobacteria > Burkholderiales > Oxalobacteraceae > Duganella > Duganella vulcania. Next base: position 42,985 of record NZ_WWCX01000033.1, on the reverse strand, counting down.
GATGACGCGATCCGCACCTTGCAGTCGGTGGAGTCGGAGCTCCACCAGTACCGGCATCGGCTTGAAAGCGTGATCGAAGAGCGCACCTTGCAGCTGCAATCGGCGCAGCGGGAGGCCATCGACAAGGAGCTGCGCACCCGCACCGTCATGGACAACGTCGGCGACGGCATCGTCACCATCAACGGGGACGGCGTTATCGAATCGTTCAACCGCGCGGCCTGCGGCATTTTCGGCTACACCCCCGAGGAAGCGATAGGCGCCAACATCACAAGCATGATGCCCGAGTCCTTGCGCGGCGCGCACAAGGCGGGCATGGCGCGCTATTTCGCCGGCGGCGCGCCCACGGTGGTGGGCAGGAACAGCGTCGAGCTGCTTGGGTTGCGCAAGGACGGCACCACATTTGCGCTGGAGCTGTCGATACGGGCCTTGTTTGTCGAAGGCCATCATCTGTTTGTCGGCATTGTGCGCGATGTCACGGAGCGCAAGCGGGCGGAGAAGGATCTGCGGGTGGCGATGGAGCAGGTGCAGGTCGCCAGCGCGGCCAAGGATGTCTTTGTGGCGAACATGAGCCATGAACTGCGCACGCCGATGAATGCGGTGCTGGGCATGGCGCACCTGCTCAGCACCACCGGCCTGTCGCCGGAGCAGGCCCGGTATCTGGAGATGATACGGGGATCCGGCCAAACGCTGCTCGGCATCCTGAACGACATCCTCGATTTTTCCAAGATCGGAGCGGGCAAGATCGAAGTGCATCCGGTGCGCTTCCAGCTGGACGAGGTGCTGCATTCGGTGGCCAGCATCATGAGCGTTTCGGTCGGCGATCGCAACCTGGAGCTGTGCGTCGGCGTGGAGCCGGACGTGCCGCGCGCGCTGGTCGGCGATGCGCTGCGGCTCCAGCAGATCCTGGTCAACCTGACCGGCAATGCGATCAAGTTCACCGAGCATGGCGAAGTGTCGTTGCTGGTGGAGCGCGGGGACGACGAGGGCACGCTGCGCTTTACGGTGCGCGACACCGGCATCGGCATGAGCGGCGAGCAGCTGGGGCGTTTGTTCTCGCCGTTCACGCAGGCCGACCTGTCCACCACGCGCCGTTTCGGCGGCACCGGCCTGGGGCTGACCATTTCCAAGGACTTGATCGAGCTGCTGGGCGGCTCCATCGAAGTTAGCAGCACGGCCGGGGAGGGCAGCGCCTTTTCCTTCACGCTGCCATTGAAGCGGGCCGGCGAAGGCGAGGGCGCGCAGCCCGGCCAGCGCAGGCACCTGTTGGTGGTGGACGACAATCCGACCAGCCGATCCTTCCTGTCCAAGGCGATCCAGGCCTGGTACTGGACTTGCGATGTCGCGGCATCGGGGCCGGAAGCGCTGGCGTTGATACGCGCCGGTCACGCCTACGATGCGGCGCTGGTCGACTGGCAGATGCCGGGCATGGATGGCCCGGAAGTCATGCGCGCGGTGCGGGAGGAATCCGGCAAGCCGGTGATCTGCATGGTCAATGCCTACGGCCGCAACAAGCTGGTTCAGGACATGGATGGCGTCAGCGCGCCGGTATTCCTCACCAAGCCGGTCACCTCGTCCAGTCTGCACGATGCGGTGCAGACCGCGCTGGCGCACAGCGATACGGATACCGCCGGCGGCCCTGTGGCCGACGATCAGCAGGCGCTGCGCGGTGCGCGCATACTGCTGGTGGAGGACAATCCGATCAACCAGCAAGTGGCCAAGGGCATACTGGAACAGATGGAGGCCGTGGTGACGGTGGCGGAAAACGGCGAGCATTCCCTCGCGCTGCTGCGCGGCGGCCTGCAATGCGACCTGGTGCTGATGGACGTGCAGATGCCGGTCATGGACGGCTACACCGCGACCCGTGCGATACGCGAAGAGCTGCGGTTGACGATGCCGGTGATCGCGATGACGGCCGGCGTGATGGAGTCCGAGCGTGAGCAGTGCATCGCCGCCGGCATGGATGATTTCATCGGCAAGCCGGTGGACGTGGAGCAGATGTTCACCACCATCGTCAGACACCTGCGTCCCGCAACGGCCTAGAAAAAGGTGTTGATGGCGCGCTGTACGCGGTAGTCGTCGTCCACCACCAGCATCAGCGGCCATTTGTCGAACGTGGTGCAGGGATGCGAGATGCCGCAGCCTATCAGGTCGCCGACCTCCAGCGCGATCGCATGATCCGCCGGCAGCCGCAGGTACGCGTGCTGGTCGTTCATCTTCTCGATGCGGCATCCGTCCGGCAGCGCGGAGGGCTTGCCGGCGCCGGGGCGGTGCGAGACCAGTGCGCGCGGGAGCTCCATGTCGTAGGAGGCGTCGCGCTTGCCCATGCCGAGTATCGCCAGCGTCGGCTCAGGGCGCGACAACACCATGCTCCACACTTCCAGCGCGGGCCGCAGGCCCTGGCCCGGCGCCAGGCCTTCGCGTGCGTTCAGCTGTTCGATCAGGCCGTGATAGAAACCGTGGTCGTTGGTCAGGTAGCAGCCGCTGCGTAGCACCGGCAGCACGGGGCGCGACAAATCCTTCACCTGCGCGAAGCCGCTGGCCACGAAATCGAAGTATGCCGAACCTCCCGCCGACAGCAGGATTTCATCGCGATTGAACAGTTGCTCGGCATCGGCCTGGCTCAGCAGGTCGGAGAGCTGGGTGACGAACTGGCGGACTTCCTCGTGGTCCTTGTTTCGGTCAGGGCCGACCAACAGGCCCTCGTACCCTTCGATGCCGGCCAGCTCCAGGCCTGGCGCGGCAGCTATTTCGCGTGCCAGCGCAAGGGCGTCTTCCATGCTGCGGCAGCCGGCGCGTTTGCCGGCGAGGCCCAATTCCACCAACAGCGGCAAGCTTCGCTTCATGTCCGCTTGCTGCGCCGCCTGCGACAGGCGTGCGACGCCGGCACTGGAATCGACCAGGGCAAAGAATTCGAATGAAGGATCGTCGCGCATCAGCGCCAGCACGGCCTGGATGTCGGCAGGCGCCACCAGCTGGTTCGCCAGCAGAACGCGGCGCACGCCGTAGCGGTAGGCGATCTGCACCTGCGCCGCTGTGGCCAGGGTCATGCCCCAGGCGCCGTTCGTCAACTGGGCGTCGAACAACTGGGGGCTCATGGTGGTCTTGCCGTGCGGGGCCAGTTGCACGCCGTACTGTTCGCAGAAGCCGCGCATCCAGCGCAGGTTGTGTTCCAACGACGTAGCCTTCAGCAGCGCGACGGGAAAGCTGGTGTCGGCGTTCAGCATGTTCCACTGGCGCGCGCCGATGTCGCCCTGGCGCAGCGGTTCGGTGATCGGCAGGCCCTTGACGCCGGGTTGCAGCAGCTGATTGTCCAGGTCCAGCATGGCGGCGGTGCGTGTCAAGTGTGGCTCCTTTGTTCGAAAGATCGGATGGCGGCGCCCAGCGCCTGCAGGCGGTCGCGCCGCAACATGCCGTAGTTGTAGAAGCCGATGTGGCGGATGCCCATGTCCCGCAGGCCTTCCAGCGCCGCCGGCAGTTGCGCGCCATCGGCCAGGTCCGGAGGTCCGGGGCGCAGGATGGCGCGTATGCGGTCTGGCGTGCCGATGCGGCGGATGCAATCCCAGGCATCGCTGCGGACGTTGGCGGCATCGGCTTCGTAGAAGGGAATCTCCACCCAGTCGGCCACGCCGGCCAGCGCGCGCAGGTCGGTGCCTTCGAGCCAGCTCTGCGCGGTCGGCCGCTGCACGGTTGCCACCACGGCCAACTGCACCTGCGCCGGCATGGAGGCGCGGATGGCGCCGACCAGTTGCGTCACCCGCCGCTGCCGCAGGCGGTTCAGGGCGGCCAGATCGCCGTCCTCCAGCAGATCGGCGGCCAGCCACGCGGCGGCCTGGCTGGGCGTGGCGTCGACAGGGGCGTCGAGATAGCTGTCGATGTTCTGGCGGACGCGGTTGCGCAGGCCGTCCATGTCGATGTCCGCTGCCTTGCCTGCGGCCATGCAGGCGTCGCAGAAGCACAGGCCCAGCATGGAGTCGAGCCAGAGGTTGCCGCGCACCTGGGCGAATTCGTGGTGGTAGCCGTGGGCGTAGGGTAGCCAGCCTGGCGTTTCGATCACCACGCTGGCGACGCCGCGCGCGGCCACGTCGGCGCCCAGCGCGACCGCGTAGTCGAAGACCGGCTGCTGCATCGGGCAAAGGCTGTACAGGTAGCCGTCGCCGTGGGCGTTGCGGGCTGTGTACTCGGGGTGTGCCGCGCCGAGGCGGCTGTTGTGCAGCAGGACGGTCCAGGCGTGTACCGCGACGCCGCCGTTGGCGACCAGCTTGGGCAGCACCTGGCGCAGCGCCGGGTCGGAATGGGCTTGCGGCTTGATCTCGCCGTAGCGCGCCAGCTCGGGTTCGAAGTAGACCACGCCGTCCTCCGGGAAGACGACGCGCGGGCCGCTGGCCGCGTGCGGGCGCAGGAATTTGCCGGCGTGGTAGCTCACGGCCAGCGTCGCCCCGTTCATGCCCAGGGCGCGGGCCTGGTCCACAAAACGGTCCACGTCCGCGACATCCCACGGATAGCAATACAGCGAGGTGTTGTTGGGTGATTTCATGCGCGCCATTTTAGCCCAGTGCGTGCGGTCGCGGCGCATCTTCAATCCTGCGTTGAAGGTCATTCAAGGTTCGGGCCAATTATCAGGCGCCGCCTTCAGCGGGAGAATGGAATGGTTCGCACATTCTTTGGGAGTCAAGCATGAAAGATCAGACAGTGGTGGTGGTAGGGGGCTTGTCCGGCATCGGGCTGGCGGTGGCGCGACAGGCCGCTGCTGCCGGTGCGCGCGTGATCGCTGCCGGCCGTCGTACCGTGCCGGTGGACTGGCCGTCCGGTATCGAGGCGCGGCAGCTGGACGTGGAAGACGAGGCGGCGGTGCAGCGCTTCTTCGCCGATATCGGCGCTTTCGATCATCTGGTGTCGACGGTCGGTCCGGTGATCGGGTCCAGCCGTCTGTCGGACCTGGATGTGGAGGACGCGCAGGCCGCCTTCAACGTCAAGGTCTTTGGGCAGCTGCGGGTGGCGCGCCACGGTGCGCGGCTGATGCGTCCCGGCGGTTCCATCGTGCTGACTTCCGGCCTGCTGGCGCGCAAGGCGGTGCCGGGCGCGGTGGTCAAGGCGAGCATGAATGCCGCCGTCGAGGCCATCGGCAAGACGCTGGCGAAGGAGCTGGCGCCGGTGCGCGTCAATGTGGTCAGTCCGGGGATGGTGGAAACCGGCATGTGGGGGCCGCTGTCCGAGGCTGAACGCAAGGCGATGGCGGAGCGCGCGGGCGCGGGCCTGCCGGTGGGACGGGTGGGGCAGGCCGATGACCTGGCCCAGGCTTACCTGATGCTGATGCAGAACGGTTTTATGACCGGAGCGGTCGTCGATGTCGACGGCGGCGGTTTGTTATAAGGAGATTCAAATTGAAGAAAACCTCTAGCGCGGCGCCTCAACGCCGCCAATTCCTGACCCAGGCCGCCGGTGGCGCAGCCTTGCTGGCCGCCGGCCTGACGCAAGGCGTCCAGGCGCAGACTTCTGCACCGGCGACGGCCCCCGCTCCCGACTCCGCAGGCTTCTGGCCGAACGGTGCGCGGCTGGTGATCTCGATCTCCATGCAGTTCGAAGCGGGAGGCCAACCGGCCAAGGGCGCCGATAGCCCCTTCCCCAAGGTCGACTTCCCGGCCAGCGTGCCGTCGGACGCGGCGGCCAACACCTGGTTTGCCTACGGCTATCGCGAAGGTGTGCCGCGCATGCTGGACCTGTGGGACAAGCATGGCGTCAAGGTCACGTCGCACATGATCGGCGAGGCGGTGCGCCACCATCCGGCGCTGGCGAAGGAGATCGTCAAGCGCGGGCATGAAGCGTCGGGCCACGGTCCGCGCTGGAGCTCGCAGTACGCAATGAGCCGCAAGGACGAAAAGGCCTTCCTGGTCGCCGGCCGCGACATGGTGCGGCAGGAGACCGGCGAAACGACCATCGGCTATAACTGCAACTGGCTGCGGCGCGGTCCGAACACCTTGTCGCTGCTGCAGGAGCTGGGCTTTCTCTACCACATCGACGATGTCAGCCGCGACGAGCCGTTTATCGAACAGGTGAACGGCAAGGATTTCGTGGTCGTGCCGTACACGCTGCGGAACAACGATATCCTGCTGATCGAAGGCCGCAATTATTCGCCGCAGGCCTTCCTTGCGCAGATCAAGGGCGAGTTCGACCAGCTCTACGAGGAAGCCGGAACGCGGCGCCGCATGATGTCGATCAGCGCGCACGACCGCATCAGCGGCACGCCGCAGATGGTGAGGATCTGGGACGAGTTCCTGACCTATGTGCGCAGCAAGCCAGGCGTGGCTTTCATGCGCAAGGACGATATCGCCCGCTTTGCGCTGGCCAGTCCGCTGACGGTGCGCGAGAGCGAAACCATCTGAAAACCGCTCCTGTCGGTGCTATATTGGACGCTTCCACAGGCCGACAGGAGCACGCATGCTTACACGCCGCAGTTTTTTTCATGCAGCCGCCGGCGTTGCCGGCGGTTCGCTCATCTTGCCGCCAGCGCTGGCCGGGCTGCCGCCCAGCGCCGAGGCACAGCCGCGCAACGAGGCCTACTGGGCCCAGGTGGCCGCGCAGTATGACCCGGCGCCGGATTTCATCAATCTGGAGCAGGGCTACTTCGGCATGATGGCGCGCCCGGTGGCCGAGGACTACAAGCGCAATATCGACTACCTGAACGCGAACAGTTCCCGCTTCCTGCGCCAGCAGTTCGACGGCGCGGGCATGGATGCGATACGGGCGCGGATCGCGGCGGCGGTCGGCGCCGACGTGTCGGAGATCGCCATCACGCGCGGCGCCACCGAATCGCTGCAAAACCTGATCGTCAACTACAAGCACGTGAAGGCCGGCGATACGATCATGTACGCCGATCTGGATTACGACGCCACCCAATATGCGATGAACGAGCTGGCGCTGCGGCGCGGTGCGGAGGTCGCCGTGGTGCGCATCCCCGAGCCGCCCAGCCGCCAGGCCATCCTGGATGCCTACGCGGAGGCGATGCGGCGCCACCCGCGCACACGCTTGCTGCTGCTGACCCACATCAGCCACCGCACCGGGCTGGTGCTGCCGGTCGCCGAGCTGGTGGACATGGCGCGCCAGCGCGGCATCGACGTCATCGCGGACGCCGCGCAGTCCTGGGGCCAAACCGATTTCATGGTGGCGGACCTGAAGGCGGACTTCATCGGCTTCAACCTGCACAAGTGGCTGGGTGCGCCGCTGGGCGTGGGATTCATGTACATCCGCAAGGCGCGGCTGCCGGATATCGGGGTGCATATGTCGGACCAGGACTATGCGGCCACCGATATACGTTCCCGCGTCCATTCGGGCACGGTCAATTCGGCCAACACCATGACGGTGCCGGCGGCGTTCCGTTTCCACGAGCAGATCGGCGTCGCCAACAAATCGGCCCGGCTCAAATACCTGCGCAGCTACTGGGTGGAGCGGGTGCGCGGCGTCAAGGGCTTGCAGATACTGACGCCGGACGATCCCGCCATGTACGGCGCCAGTACCTCCTTCCGCTTCGACGGCTGGACCAGCAAGGAGGACAACCAGCGCTTGGCCAAGCGGCTGATGGACGAACACGGCATCTTCACCGTGTCGCGCAACGGCCCCGTGGGCGGCAGCTGCGTGCGCGTGACGCCGGCGCTGTTCACCAGCCCAAGCCAGCTTGACCGGCTGGTGAAAGCCATCGTGGCCCTCAGCCGGGGCTGAGCAGGCGCCGTTGCTCAGCGCACCTGTTCAGGATTCGGCCGCGCGCAACGCCTGTCCATTCCGGGCCCTGACCTGTTCGGCGGCGGCTTTGCCGGCCAGGAAGGCGTGGTCGGAGTTGTAGTACTCCCACTCGCTGTAGCGGCCGGCCAGCACGATGTCGTATTGCGCCAGCCATTCGCGGATGGTCGCCACGCTTTGCGTGCGTGCATGGTCATACACCACGTATGCGTAGGGCAGATCGAGCTGGTTGGCCGCCAGGACGCGGTCTTGCGGCGAGAGGAACCCGACGCGGATGCAGTCGGCCACGCAGCGTTCGACCAGCGCGTCGCCGGTGACCGGCAACGGCTTGGTGGGCGAATAGGATATCTCGCAGGTGAAGCCGAAGCCGCCCGGCGCGTTGCAGTGCGGACTGGCGTTCCCCTGCACGAAGATGCGGTGGAATATGGTGTCTTCCGGGTAGTAGATCCAGTGCTTGTCGGTCAGGTTTGGACGATCGACGCCGATGTTGACGCAGCGGACCGACACGTGGCGCAGCTGCGCGGCGGCCCGGCGCACCGCTTCCGGCGCGGCGCTGCCGGCCAGGCGCACCAGCTCGGGCAGCGGCATGGTGCTGATCAGTTGCTCGTAGCAGAGGCGGCGGCCATCGGCCAGCACCACTGCGTGTTGTTGCGGCAGCAGCTCGGCCACGTCGGCGTCCAGCTCGACCTTGCCGCGGATGTGCGGCAGGAAGGCCGTCATCAGCGCCTGGAAGCCGCCCCGCAGCGGATAGCCGAAGCGGGCATTGGGCCCCATCGGCCGTGGCACCGGCCGCAGCGCGCCGTCGATGATCTCGCCCAGGTCCGGTTGCGGCACGCGGCCGCCCAGCCAGGAAGTCTCCATCTCGGTCAGCGGCACGGTCCACAGCTTGCGGTTGTAGGGGATGGCGAAGTGGCGGGCGATGCCCGCGCCCCAGACGCGGTAAATGAATTCCTCGAAATTGGCCGGCTCGGCCGATGCGGGCTCGACGCACGCGGTACCGGCCGCCACGTCGGTGGTGCCGTCGGCGCAGCAGTCCTCTGGCGGCGGCGCATCGTTTGCGGCCGGCGTGCCGCGCCGCGCCTCGATCGCGCCGAGCAGGCATTCCTTGATCACGTCCGGCGGCAGTCCGTACAGGGCGCCCTGGAACGGATAGCGGGTGTAGACCTGCTTGCTGTAGATCCAGGCTTCGCGCATCTGCCAGTGCTGGTTGTCGCCCAGGAGCTGGTCGTACAGCTTGAGCACGTACGGATCGTTGGAGAACATGATATGGCCCGCATGATCGAAGGTGAAGCCCCGGTCTTCGATCGAGCGGCACCAGCCGCCGACGGTGGCATGCCTTTCCAGCAGCACCGTGTCCGCGCCCAGGTGGTAGGCGGCGGAAAGGCCGGTGGGGCCGGCGCCGACGATCACGCAGCCGATGCGTGCGGATGGCCGCAGCGGATTGACGCTGGCGCCGCCGGATGCGACCGTCCCGGCGCTTGCCGCCGCTTCGACGTTTACGGCCTTGGCGCCGCCCGGAGGCGTTGCGGCGAGCAGGGCGCGCATCTGCTCGGCGGTGGCCTGCCACGATGTCTGCTCGACGATGGCCCGCATGCGTTGCGCCATGGCCGCGCGCTGCGCCGGCGTCTGCGCAAGTGCCGCCGCGCAGGCGGCGATGAAGCCGGCATGGTCGCGGCCTATGGCGACCACGTCGCCGTAGGGCTGTTCGACATCGTGGATCGCCGTGCTGACGATGGGCAGCTCGGCCGCCATGTATTCCAGCACCTTGGTCGGGCTGATGTAGCGGGTCGACTGGTTCAGCGCGAACGGCAGCAGGCACACGTCCCAGCCGGCCAGGAAGTGCGGCAAGGCCTGGTAGGGCTGCATGCCCAGGTAGTGGATGTTGGGCCGTTGCGGCAGCGAGGCCGGATCGATCTTGATCACCGGGCCGACAATCATCAGTTGCCAGTCCGGCCACGCATCGGCCAATTCCGCCAGCAGTTCGGCATCGAAACGTTCGTCAATCACGCCGTAGTAGCCCAGGCGCGGATGGGGGATGTCGGCGTGCAGCGGATGGCCGTTGCCGCGGTCCAACGCCTGCTGGAAGTGCACGGCATCCACGCTGCTGGGGAAGCAGTGGACGTTGTCGTGCCGCTGGCGCTTGGCCTCTTACAGGCTGGGGCCTCCGGTGAACACCAGGTCGGCGATCTTCAGCAGCGCCGTCTCGCGCTGCGCCAGCTGCCGCGGCGGGTTGCGGAAGGCGGACAGCTCGTCCATGCAGTCGTACACCACCAGGCTGGGCGACAGCGTTTGCAGCAGCGGCAGCGCCATCGGCGTGTAGAACCACGCGATCAGCGGTTCGTCCGCCGGCAGTTGTGCGGCCAGCAGCGGTTGCAGCAGGCGAATCTGGTCGTCGTGGAAGCCCGGCGCCGACAATGGCGTGTGCGGCTGGCATACCGTGACGTTGGGCGCCGGCGTCGACGTGCGCAAGTGGCTTGGGCCTTCGTGCCGCACCGGCTCCTCGACAAAAAGGATGTGGTAGTACTCGGCCAGCCGGGACATCAGCTGTTGCGGGCGTTGGTAAACGAAATCCCAGCGCAGGTGGCTGAAGACGATGATGGTCGGCATGGCGCTCTCCCTTTTTGTTGGTGGTGCATCGGTGGAGGTGTCGGCGGTGCGACACAGGTGATCGGTCAGCTGGATGGACTGGTGCAGGGCGGTGGCGTAGGGCGCCACCAGCCGGCGCGCCAGCGGATCGGGGCCGTCGCGGTCCAGGTCCCACAGGCCGCTGCGGTGCCAGTGGTCCGCGTGATCCCAATCCGGGCGGTCGATGGCCGGATAGATGCAGACGCCGCGCAGGTCGGCACCGTGCTGTGCGGCCAGCGCCGCCTGCTCGGCGATCTGGCGTATCCACGCGCCGCGCCCGCTGCCCACGTGGCTGGTTTCGGCCAGCAGCAGCGGCCTGTCGTAGCGCTGTCCCAGTTCCAGCAGCAGGCGGTACAGCGGCATGCGGCGCGGCTCGCCCAGGTGCCACCACAGGCGCAGGTTGGTGCCGCTTTCCCACTGGTTGCTGTGGTAGTAGTTGGCGCCGACCAGGTCGAGATAGTCCGGCGCGCCGCCCAGCTCCGGCTCGATTCGGCCGCACAGCATGTCCCACGCCTCGAATTGCGCGGCGCGCCAGCCGCCCGCCTGCGCCGCCCAGTCCCGCCGGTGCTCGGGCGCGATCACGTGGATCAGCGGATCGCAGGCCAGGATGCGGGCCCCTGGCGTGACGGAGCGTACGGCGTCGCAGCCGGCGATCTGCGCGCGCACCAGCTGGCGCTTGCCCACACTGCCGGCTTGCGGATGGTCCATGCCGTCGAAGTGGAACATGTGGGTGGACAGGCCCCAGCTGGTGAACGAAATCTCGTTGATCAGCGAGTAGACCGGCTCCGGGCCGGCGCTGGGCGCCAGGCACTCCGCCAGCGCGCGGCAATAGCGGGCGAAGCGCGGCACGAAGTCGGGCCCGAACAGGTCGACGTCGGGCGGCCAGCCATAGTGGAAGAAGGTCCAGCTGATCTGCAGCCCCAGCTCCCGCGCGGCGGCGGCGCGATGTAGCACGGTGCTGAAGTCGAAGCGGCCGGCGCGCTCGCACAAGCGCCAGCCGGCCGATTCGCGCACGGTGCGGATGCCGAACTGGGCCAGCCGCCCGTAGTCCTCGCGCACGCGCCGCAGGTGGTCCGTGGTGCGGTTCATGTCCAGCGCGACGCCGGCGTGGTTGACGTGGTCGGCGCCTTCATAGCCGGCCTGCCAGTAGCTGGCGAAGGGTGGTGCGGCGGAATTCATCGCGCTGGCCTCCAGACGTGGAAATTGAAGCGAGCCCCGCCGTTGCAGGCGAAGCTCAAAAATCGGGTCCGGCAATGCTACCAATGTTCTGTCTAAATTTGAGTTCGATACCCGATGGAATTGAACGCCGTTGACCGCTGCAAGCTTGTTACCATAGGTGCGTCATGTTGCAGATGGAGGCGCTTTATGAGCCGCTTTGAATATCCGCGTCCGCAACTGGTGCGCGATGCGTGGCAGTCGCTGAACGGCCCCTGGGAATTCACGTATGACGATCAACGCCGCTACAGCCAGGCGGCCGACGACATTGAATGGCCGCTGTCGATCGAGGTGCCGTTCGCGCCGGAGGCGGCCGCCAGCGGCCTGGGGGACCAGTCCTTCCATTCGGTCTGCTGGTACCGCCGCAAGTTCAGGCTGGCCACGCGCTGGCCCCGCACGCGGCTGCATTTCGGCGCGGTCGACTATCGCGCGCGGGTGTGGGTCAACGGCATGCTGGTGGCGGAGCACGAGGGCGGCCACACGCCGTTCTCCGCCGACATCAGCGACGTGCTGCTGGACGGGCCGGAACAAACCGTGGTGGTGCAGGCCGAGGACGATCCGGCCGACCTGGCCAAGCCGCGCGGCAAACAGGATTGGCAGCTGGAGCCACACTCGATCTGGTATCCGCGCACCACCGGCATCTGGCAGAGCGTGTGGCTGGAGCCGCTGCCGGCGACCTACATCGCGGCGCTGCGCTGGACGCCGGTGTTCGACGGCTACGAGATCGGTTGCGAGGTGCTGGTGGGCGGCGACGTGCGCGCCGACCTGTCGGTGGAGGTGCGCGTCACGCACGACGGCACGCTGCTGGCGGCCGATCGCTATCTGCTGGTCGGCCAGGAGGCCAACCGCAAGATCATGCTGTCCGACCCCGGCATCGACGATTCACGCAACGATTTGCTGTGGAGCCCGGAAAGCCCGACGCTGCTCGACGCCGAGCTGACGCTGTGCTGCGGCGACCAGGTGATCGACCGCGTGCGCTCCTACACGGCGATGCGCTCGGTGGCGATCAACCGCGACCGCTTCATGCTCAACGGCCGCCCGTACCCGCTGCGGCTGGTACTGGACCAGGGCTACTGGCCGGAGACGCTGATGACGGCGCCGTCCGACGAGGCGCTGCGGCGCGACGTGGAGCTGGCCAAGGCCATGGGCTTCAACGGCGTGCGCAAGCACCAGAAGATCGAGGACCCGCGCTACCTGTACTGGGCCGACCGCCTGGGCTTGCTGGTGTGGGAGGAGATGCCGTCGGCCTACGCCTTCAGCGCCCGCGCCATCACGCGGCTGCTGAAGGAATGGACCGAGGCGATCGAGCGCGATTACAGCCATCCGTGCCTGATCGTGTGGGTGGCGTTCAACGAGTCGTGGGGCGTGCCCAATTTGACGGCGATGCAGGCACATCGCAATGCGGTCGAAGCGCTGTACCACCTGACGCGCATGCTCGACTCGACGCGGCCGGTGATCGGCAACGACGGCTGGGAAGCCTCGGCCACTGACATCCTCGGCATCCACGACTACGACGCCGATCCCGACAGGCTACGGCAACGCTACGAGGTCAGCGACCCGGTGCGCACCTTGTTCGACCAGCGCCGTCCGGGTGGCCGCATCCTGACGCTGGACGGTTTTCCGCATCGCGGCCAGCCCATCGTGTTGACGGAATTCGGCGGAGTCGCCTACGACCCGCAGGCGGGCGGGCGGAGTACCTGGGGCTATGCGCGCGCCGCCGACGCGCCATCGTTCATGGCGCATTACCGGGCGCTGTTGAAGGCGGTCTCGGAGACCAGCATGTTCAGCGGCTTTTGCTACACGCAGTTCGCCGACACCTTCCAGGAGACGAACGGCCTGTTGACGGCGGACCGCACACCCAAGGTCCCGCTGGAGCAGATCCACGCCGCCACCCGCAACGCGCCGTTATGACGCGCGGGGGCGGGCGCGTTAGCGTCAGGCCGGTATGGCCACCGCCTTTTTCTGGCGTATCCAGTAACCCGCGCCCAGCACCGCCAGCCACACGGGGATCAGGTAGACCGACAATTGCAGGTCCGGCGTCACGTACATCACGACCAGGATGCCGGCCAGGAAAGCCAGGCACAGGTAGTTGGTGAGCGGGTAGCCCAGGCTGCGGAAGGCGGTGGCCTGGCCGTCGGCCTTCTTCTGCGCGCGGAAGCGCAGGTGGATCCAGCTGATCATGCCCCAGTTGATGATCAGCGCCGACACCACGAGGCCCATCAGGAAGCCGAAGGCCTTGCCCGGCATGAAGTAGTTGACGACCACGCAGATGCCGGTCGCCAGCGCCGAAACGCCCAGCGCCGCCAGCGGCACGCCGCGCTGGTTCACCTTCAGCAGCAGGCGCGGCGCGTTGCCTTGCTTGGCCAGGCCGTACAGCATGCGGGTGTTGGAATACACGCCGCTGTTATACACCGACAGCGCGGCCGTCAGCACCACGGCGTTCAATGCGTGCGCCACCAGGTTGCTGTTCAGCGCATGGAAGATCAGCACGAACGGGCTGCCGCCGGTGACGACTTTCTCCCACGGGTACAGCGACAGCAGGATGCCCAGCGCGCCAATGTAGAAAATCAGGATGCGGTAGATGGCCTGGTTGGTGGCCTTGGGGATGGTGCGCGACGGATCGTCCGCCTCGGCGGCGGTGATGCCGATCAGTTCCAGGCCGCCGAAGGAGAACATGATCACGGCCATCGCCATCACCAGGCCGCCGATCCCGTTCGGGAAGAAGCCGCCGTGCTGCCACAGGTTGGCCACGGTGGCCTGCGGGCCGGCGTCGCCGGAGATCAGCAGGTAGGCGCCGAACGCGATCATGCCGACGATGGCCGCCACCTTGATGATGGCGAACCAGAACTCCATCTCGCCGAAGGCCTTGACGTTGGCCAGGCTGATGGCGTTGATGATGACGAAGAAGGCCAGCGCCGACATCCATGTCGGGATCGCGGGCCACCAGTATTGAACGTAGATGCCCACCGCCGACAGCTCGGCCATGCTGACCAGCACGTACAAGACCCAGTAATTCCAGCCCGACATGAAGCCGGCCAGGTGGCCGCAATATTTGTCGGCGAAGTAGCTGAACGAGCCGGCTACCGGTTCGTCGACCACCATCTCGCCCAATTGGCGCATGATGAAGAAGGCGATCAGGCCGGCCACGCCGTAACCGAGCAGCACCGACGGCCCGGCCATCTGGATGGTCTGCGCGATGCCGAGGAACAGGCCGGTGCCGATGGCGCCGCCCAGCGCGATCAGCTGGATATGCCGGCTCTTCAGGCCGCGTTTGAGTTCATTCTTCCCATCTGCCATCGGATCCCCAAGGTGGTAAGCAAAGACGACGATTCTAAAGCAAAAGCGCGCCTGCGCTACATCAATTTCTGCTAGCGGCGGGGCGAGTAGGCCATGCATTCGACTTCGACCTCGCCCCCCAGCGCCAGGCCGTTGGCCCCCATTGCGCTGCGCGCCGGCAGGCGCTCAGGCTTGAAGTAGCTGGCGTAGACCTTGTTGAAGTCGGCCCACTTGGCCATGTCCGCGATCATGATGGTGCACTTGACCACGTCATCCATGGTCAGGTGGAAGCCCTTGAGGATGGCGGCGATGTTGTCCATTGCCTGCCGCGACTGGGCGTCGAAGCCCTTGACCAGCCCGTTCGGCCCGGTGCCCAGCTGGCCGGAGACGAACACGTAGTCGCCGGCGCGCACCGCCAGCGAGAACGGGCGTCCCGGCTCGTTGCCCTTGTTGTAGAAGTCGATGCCCGAGGCGGCGCCGGAGGCGCACAAGGCCAGCATGCAGGCCAGCTTGGTCAGGTGTGTACGTGTCATGGCAATCTCCCTTGTGGCCTGCATTGACGAACGGCCTGCGCTTGCTACAGAAACTTGGTCTTCTTCAGGTATTTTTCCACATCCCGATAGCTGTCGTCGCTGCCGGAATAGCGCACCAGGTTGCGGGCGGTCTTGAGCCATTCCACGGTCGACGGCTGCATCAGGTCCAGCGCGTAGGCCATGTCCGCCGGGCCGATGGGGCGCTCCGGGTTCCCGGCCAGGATGTCGTGCAGCGTGCTTTCCTTGGCCAGGTCGATCAGGCCATCGATGTCCGCGCCCGAATAGTGCGGCGTGGCCGCCACCAGCGCCGGCACGTCGATGCCTTCGACCGGGATGTCGCGCAGCTTGATGTCGATGATGTGGCGGCGCGCTTCCTCGTCCGGCGGCGGCACGAACAGCTGCCGGGCGAAGCGGCCTGTGCGCTTCATCGCCTGGTCCACGTCCCACGGCATGTTGGTGGCGGCCAGGAACAGCACATCGCGGTTGTCGCGCTCAAAGCCGTCCAGCTGCGACAGGAACTCGTTGACGATGGTGCGGCTATGCTCACTCTGCGCCTTGGAGCGCGAGAACGCCAGCGCATCCAGCTCGTCGAAAAACAGCACGCACGGTTTCTGGGCGCGGGCTTTTTCAAACAGTTGCGCCAGATTGCGTTCGCTCTCGCCCATCCACATGTTGAGCACCTCGCTGATGCCGACGGAGACGAAGGAGGCGTTGCATTCGCTGGCGATGGCGCGCGCGATCATGGTCTTGCCGCAGCCGGGAGGCCCGTACAACAGGATGCCGCCGCCACCGCTTTTCTTGAACTTGGCGAACAGGCCGGGGCGCAGGAAAGGTTCGATGATGTGCAGGCGCAGCGTCTTCTTCAGGTCCTCCATGCCGCCGACGTCGGCGAAGCGGACCTGTTGCGGCGACTGGGTACGCAGCGCGGCGACGTTCTGCGCCGGCCGCACCAGCGACAGCGCCGGCGCTGATGCCGGCTGCGCGCGCTGGGCCAGGTGTTCCAGCGCTTCGATCGGTTCAAAGCCGGTGTGCTGGCGCGCGGCCACGTAGGCGACCAGCGCCTCGCCTTCGCGCTTGAGCGCCAGCAGCGCCTGGGCCTTGCCGCTCAGGGTGTCGGCGTCGATACGTTGGCGCTCGGCCAGCTCGAAGTGGGTCAGCGCGGCCTGGGCGTCACCGCCGTCGAGCAGCAGGTGCGCGTAGGCGAGGCGGTGCCCCAGGTTGAACGGATCGGTGACGAGGGCGGATTCGAGTTCTTCGCGTTTCAGTGCCATGCTGTTTAAAGTCCTGCGCGGCGTTTCAGCCAGCGCGTCAAGAGAGGAGGATAGAGCCAGGAATAGGCGCAATATCCGAGGATGGTCCAGGTGGCGATGCCGGCGATGGTGGGCGCGTCCTTGCGGATCAGGTTCATCGCGAGCAGGGTGATGAAATAGAACGCGGCCGACGCGCCCCAGCCCCAGCGATTCAGCGGCCATAAGGGCAGCATGCTCCAGTGGCTCAGCGCCTCCAGCTTGACCACCAGCTCCAGGATCTCGGTGGAGTGCGGGTAAAGGTGCAGCAGTTCGATCGCGATGCGCTTGGCGGCGCGATAGTGCCCGCGGCTTACCAGGTGGCTGACCAGCATGCGTGCTGTGGTCTGGCTGTCAGGGTGGCCGCGCATCAGGTTCGCCAGGCTTGCGGCTTCGGCGCCGCGCCGGCCGTCGATGATGTCGCCGATCAGGCAGGCGGTCAGTGCGAGCTCGTCCTCCGGGTCCAGCCGCAGCGCTTCGCGGGCCAGCTCCTTGGCCTTGTCGATATGGAGCGTGCGGTACATCAGCATCGCGTAGCGGGCGTACTGGAAGGCTTCTTCGGGATATTCCCGCAGCAGTTCGATGATGAGAAGCTCGGCCTGTTCCAGTTCCTCGCTGTCTTCGAGCACGTTGATCAACAGTGAGCGGGCGCCGTAGTGCAGCGGCTCCCGCGCAAGGATGGCATGCAGCGTCTGGCGCGCGCCTTCCTTGTCGTCGGTCAGGTAGTCGATGTGGGCGGAGGCGAACAGCAGCTCGCTGTCCTCGGGATATTGCTGCAGCGCTTCCGACAGCATGGTGCGCGCCTGCGGGTAGCGCCGGCGTTCGATCAGGCCATTGAGCTGGATGGCGTAGTCGCGGGGAGAGAGTACGATCGTATCGCTCATGCGGCATCCTTGAGCAGCAGGGCGGCCAGGCCCACGGTGGCGGCATAACCGAGCACCGTGCTGGCGATGGCGGGTAGCCACGGAGACGGCGCTTTGCTGTCGAACAGCGTGGCCGAGCGGTGCTGCTTTTTATGCAGCAGGTAGAACATGCCGCACAGCGCCAGCGCCAGGCCGCGCGACAGGAAGCGGGTGGTGTCGCTGCCCAGTTGTTCCCGCAGCCACGCGAAGTAGGCGACATCGCCGCGCGTGCCATAAACCAGCAATACGACCAGGACCACGGCGATGAGGTAGGCCGGAATGTCCAGCGCGCGGCGCAGCCGCCACGAATTCAGCGTCGAATACAGGATGATGGCGGCGGGCCCGCCAAGAAACGCAACGAAGAAGCTCGATCGGATCGAGTACAGCGAGACCGGCGGCGCCGAAGCGGACAGCGAAGGTGTAAGCAGGTGTTCGCGCATAAAGGTGATATAAAAAGCAATCACCTATGTTACCAAATTTCGCTGGGGTAGCCAGGGATTTGTGTCACGGGTATCCGAAGCCGCCGATTAACGCTCACCGGTCTTGCGGTGATGCGGGCTTGCCTGGTTTTCCAGCGCCATCGCATGCTGCGCCTCTTCCCTTGCTTTGGCGCGGCGCCTTTCGGCTTCTTCGATCTGCATGATCTGCCGTTCCAGCAACTGGATGGTGCGTTCCACCTCGATGATTTCCTTGGATAGTTGCAGGCGAACGGCGGGGTCGGTCTCGTTCAACATCTGCTTTTGCAGTTGCTCCGCTCTTTTTCGTAGCGTCTTGATTTGCTTGAGAATCGCGTTGATGAGGTCATGTGCGCTGCCGCCCAGTTCCATTCTGCGCGTGCCGCCTGATGTGACGCTGGATACCATAAACATTCTCTCGGTTAGTTTTTTATCATGGTAGTCGATTTTGTATGTGACTTCCAGTCATACGAAAATTGGTTACCATACGCGGCGCAAATATCAGTATGCTTACGGTCTTTCGGATAGAAACGAGAAAATATAGAGGAAAAGTTGAATGAGGCGGTTTTGTATTTTGCTGTTGGCGGCGCTGGCCTGGTGCGCCCAGGCTGGCGCTGCGGACCTTGCGCCACAAGGCTCGCTGGTCATCGTCGGCGGAGCGCTGCGGTCGGATAACGCGGTGGTGTGGCAGCGTATTGTGCAACTGGCCGGCGGCGCCGGCGCGCGTATCGCGGTGCTGCCGTCGGCGGCGGCGAATCCTGAAGGTTCCGGCGCCCACCTGGCCGCTTACCTGAATCGTTATGGCGCGTCTGCCTTCGTGGTGCCGCTGGCCGTGCGGCTGCCTAATCGCGATTACCGTCGCGATGCCGAGGATGCGACGCTGGCGCGCTCCATCCGCGAAGCCGGCGGCGTCTATTTTTGCGGCGGCGACCAGGCGCTGATCACGCAGGCCCTGGTGCGCCCCGACGGCAGCCGCAGCGCGGTGCTGGAGGCGATATGGGACGTCTACCGGCGCGGCGGCGTCATCGCCGGCACCAGTGCGGGCGCGGCGATCATGAGCAGCACCATGTTCGACAGCACCCGGTCCGTGTTCAGCACACTCGCTCAAGGCGTCAACGACGGGCGCGAGCTGGCGCCGGGCCTGGGCTTTATCGGCAAGGACATCTTCGTCGACCAGCACCTGCTGGCGCGCGGACGCTTCGCCCGCATGCTGCCGGCCATGCTGAAGAAGGGCTACAAGCTGGGACTGGGCATCGACGAAAACACGGCGATGGTGATCAACGCGGCGCGCGATGTCGAAGTGCTTGGCTATCAAGGCGCGCTGCTGATGGACCTGTCGCAGGCGGCGGTCGACCCGGGCGCCAGGGACTTCAATATTTCGAATGTGCGCGTCAGCTACCTGGATCGCGGCGACCGCTATAACCTCGCGAGCCGCCAGTTCACGCCATCGGCCGACAAGGTGGAGGGGGGCAAGCTCGATCCGCAAAAGCCCGCAACGAGAGCGCCGGTCTACACATCCGACATCCTCGGCCACAACGCCGTGCTGGTGTTGATGGAAAAGCTGATCGACAATTCGCAGACCGAGGCGACCGGCATCGCCACCGCCGGTCCGGGCGAGGCGAGGCAGGACCTGGGGTTCGAGTTCCACTTCACCCGTCTTGCGGACAGCATCGGTTACGCGTCCGCCACGACGGAGGGGTATTCGATACTCAACCTGCGGCTGGACGTACGGCCGCTGCAAATCACGCGTCCATGGTACAAATAAGCCGCTTGTTTAGCGGCGGCGCTAAACAAGCGGCTATCGACGCGGCATCCTGTTGACCGGTGCGGCGGCCAGCGCTATAACGTTGGATCGACCTCACAACCGGAAGCCGTATGTTCGCGACTAAATTGTTAGCAGCCGGCGCGCTCGCGCTGGCATCGACTCTTCCCGCCACCGCCGCGGAGCCGTCTTCTCCAGCCGCCGCCGTCGATGTCTTCATCGGCACCGGTGGCGACGGCCATACATTCCCCGGTGCGGCGCGGCCGTTCGGCATGATCCAGCTGAGTCCCGACACGCAGGTGCGCCCGTTCCGCCAAAGCTACCCGTGGGCCGCCGGCTACCGCTACGAGGACGACAGCATACTGGGCTTCTCGCATACGCACTTCTCCGGCACCGGCCACTCGGACCTCGGCGACCTGCTGCTGATGCCCTACAGCGGCGAGACCAAGCTGGAACCTGGCTATCCGGAGCGCCCGTTCAGCGGCTACCGGTCACGCTTCCGGCACCAGGACGAGCGCGCGGAGCCAGGCTACTACGCCGTCAAGTTGATGGACAACGAGGTCGATGTCGAACTGACCGCGAGCGAGCGCGTTGGCTTGCACCGCTACCGCTACGCCAAGGGCGCTGCGGCCAAGGTGATCCTGGACCTGCGCAGCAGCATCTACGATTACAAGGCCAAGAACCTGTGGTCCCGTTTGCGGGTGCGCGACAACTCGCTCATCACCGGCATGCGCGAGACGCGCGGCTGGGCTGCGGGCCGGCAGCTGTACTTCGCGGTCGCGTTCTCGCATCCGCTGACGTCGCGCGCGCTGCGCAACATGGAGACCGACGTTGAATACAAGGGCTTCGCCGGTCCGGGCAGCGGTCCTGGCGACAAGGCCATGGTCGAGGGCAAGGCGCTGGTCGGCGCGCTGGACTTCGGCGTACCGGCCGACGGCCAGCTTGAGGTGAAGGTGGCGATATCCGCCGTCAGCGAGGAGGGCGCCATCGCCAACCTGGGCGAGATGCCCGGCTGGGACTTCGACGCCGAGCGCGCCAGGGCGTCGGCCGCATGGAACGAGGCGCTGGGCGCGGTGGCGATCGACGCGGCGCCCGACATGCGCAAGATGGTCTACACGGCGCTGTACCACAGCATGCTGGCTCCCAGCCTGTTCATGGACCGCGACGGCCGCTATCGGGGGCCGGACAACGAGGTGCACCAGGCGCAGGGCTTCCGCTTCCACTCGACCTTCTCGTTGTGGGACACCTACCGCGCGCTGCATCCCTTGCTGACGCTGATCCAGCCGGAGCAGCGCAATGTGGACTTCGTGCGCTCGCTGATCGAATCGCAGAAGGCCAGCCCGTACGGCATCCTGCCGGTGTGGCAGTTCCACGGCCTGGAGACCTGGTGCATGATCGGCTACCACGCGGTGCCGGTGATCGCGGACGCCTATATGAAGGGCCTGAAGGGCTTCGACGCCGACGAGGCCTTGAAGGCGATGACCAGCAGCGCGGAATATGGCCCGTACGGCGGGCTTCAGCACTACATGAAGCTGGGCTATGTGCCGATCGACCTGGAGCCGGAAGCGGCGTCGAAGACGGTGGAATATGCCTTCGACGACTGGACCATCGCCCGCATGGCGGAGAAGATGGGCCGCAAGGATATCGCCGCGCGCTACTACAAGCGGGCGCAGAACTACCGCAACTCGTTCGACACCAAGACCGGCTTCCTGCGCGCGAAGAAGTCCGACGGTACCTTCCGCGAGCCGTTCGATCCGGTGCTGTCCAACTTCGGCAGCGACTACACCGAAGGCAGCGCGTGGCAGTATTCCTGGTATATGCCGCACGATAATGCGGGCCTGATCAAGATGCTGGGCGGCGATGCGGCCTTGCAGAACAAGATAGACATGATGTTCGATGCCAAGGTCGATGAGAAGGTCTACGCGCACATGGAGGACATCTCCGGCCTGATCGGCCACTACGCGCATGGCAACGAGCCGTCGCACCACGTGGCGTACCTGTACAACTTTGCGGGCGCGCCGTGGAAGACGCAGCAGCGTTTGACGCAGGTGGTCGCGTCGCAGTACAACACCACGCCGGCCGGCCTTTCCGGCAATGATGACCTGGGGCAGATGTCCGCATGGCTGGCCTTTACGGCGCTGGGCTTCTATCCCGTCGCGCCGGGCAGCAACGAGTATGTGATCGGCCGCCCATTCATCGACAAGGCCGTGATGAATCTGCCGAACGGTAAGGTCTTCACTATTCGCAGCGTGGGCCTGAGCGCGCAGAACATCTACGTCTCCGGTGTGACCTTGAACGGCAAGCCGCTGGCGCAGACCTTCCTGCGCCATGACCAGATCACTGCCGGCGGCGAGCTGGTTTTCAAAATGTCCAGCAAGCCCGATACCGCATGGGGCAAGGGCGCCGCCGCCCGTCCGTACACCCAGACCGCCTACTGACCGCCGCCGCCCCCGCGGGCGGCTGATCGTCTGATAGCGCTATCATCACTGTCCGGATTTTTCAAGTGCCAGATCCGGGACGGTGCTCAATTTCGTCCCAACGTCCCCGTATAACCACGTTTGCTGCGCTGCACCACTGAATATTCTTTACAAAAACTGATCAGCCGCTACACTGCCTCGCATGTTAGCGCTAACAAATCAGGAGCAAGTGTGAACAATAAAGCAGTGTATCGTTGGGTAGTCATGGGAGTCAGTGGCTGCGGGAAGAGTGAGATCGGCGCCCGGTTGGCCGCTGCGCTCGGATACCCGTTTCTGGAGGGCGACAGCTTTCATCCGGCGGAAAACGTCGCCAAGATGTCGGCCGGAATTCCGCTCAATGATGACGACCGCGCCGGCTGGCTGCTGACGCTGCGGGGCAAGATCCACGAGGCAGCGCAGCGGGGCGAGGGGCTGGTGTTGTCCTGTTCGTCCCTCAAGCGCCGCTATCGCGACCTGCTGCGCCAGGGCGATCCGGACTTGCGCTTTGCCCATCTGATCGGAGAGCGGGCCGTGATCGAAAGCCGCATGCAATCCCGCCCGGGCCACTACATGCCGACCAGCCTGCTCGACAGCCAGTTGCGCGACCTTGAACCTCTGCAGGCCGACGAAGCCGGCCTGCGCCTGGACCTGACCTTGCCGCCACAGCAGCTGGTCAGCCTTATTTTGCAACACCCTTAGCCGCAGCAATAGCGGGCAATCCATAATCGAACTGGAGATAAAATGAAAACAGTCACTACAACAAAAATTCCGAAACGGCGCTGGGGCATAGGCGCCTTGCTGGGCGTCGGCGTGCTCATCAACTACATCGACCGCATCGGCCTGTCCGTGGCCGCGCCGCAGATCAAGGAGTTGTTCAACCTGACGCCGGTTGAACTGGGCCTGCTGTTCAGCGCCTTCGCCTGGTCCTACTCGCTGCTGCAAATCCCGGTCGGCATGGTGATGGACCGCTTCGGCCCCACCAGGGTTGGCCGCTGGGGCGCCTTCCTGTGGGGCCTGGCCGCGACCATCACTGCGTTCTCCAGCGGCTTCGCGGGCATCTTCGCGGCGCGCATCCTGCTGGGCATCGCCGAAGCGCCGGCCTTCCCGGTCAGTGCCAAGGCCACCGGCTACTGGTTCCCGCGCAATGAGCGCGGCATGGCCACCGCCATCTTCGACGCCGCCGCCAAGTTCTCCAACGTGATCGGCGTGCCTTTGCTGGCGCTGACCATCGTGACCTTCGGCTGGCGCTGGGGCTTCGGCTTGACGGCTCTCTTGAGCTTCAGCTACTTCATCGCCTTCTTTGTGCTGTACCGCGATCCGAGCGCCGATCCCAAGCTGAGCAAGCAGGAACTGCGCTACATCCAGGAAGGTGGCGCATCGCCGGAAGGCCCGTCCGAGGCCGGCGCGCTGAACATGCTGGGCTACCTGCTGAGCAAATCCAAGATATGGGGCCTGACCATCGGCTTCGCAGCCTACGGCTACTCGTTCTACCTGTTCCTGACCTGGTTGCCCGGCTACCTGGTGCAGACCATGCACATGAGCATACTGAAGTCGGCGGGCTTTGCCGCGATTCCGTGGGCGGTGGCGACGGTGGCCGATCTGTTCGTCGGCGGCTGGCTGATCGACCACCTGATCTCGCGTGGCAAGAACGAATCGCTGGTGCGCAAGGGCGTGCTGGTGTGCGGCATGACGCTGGGCCTGGCTGTATTCGGCGCCACGCTGACCACAGATCCGGTCTGGGCCATCTTCTGGATCTCGATCGCGCTGGGCGGCCTGGCTGCGGCGGCGCCGGTGGGCTGGTCGCTGCCATCGCTGATCGCGCCGAAGGGCGGTGCCGGCACCATCGGCGGCATCATGAACTTCGCTAACAACCTGATGGGCGCGGCGGCTCCCATCGTCACCGGCATGATCGTCGGCGCCACCAACTCGTTCACCAACGCTTTCATGGTGGCTGGCGTGATCCTGTTGATCGGCATCGTCTCCTTCGTCTTCGTCCTCGGCAAGATCGAACCGATTCCCGATCCCGAACCGCGCGGCCTCAAGCAGCCGGCGTGATACCGACCCGATAATTCTGGAGACAACTGAAATGAAAAAGAGCATTTATGCGCTGGGTGCGCTCGTCCTTACCACTTGTTCCGGCGCAGTTCTGGCGCAGAGCAACGTGACTTTCTACGGCGTGATGGACATGGGTATCTCCCAGGACCGCGGCGGCATCGCCGGCACTTCCACCCGTGCCACCAGCGGCATGGCGACCCAGAGCCGCTGGGGCTTCCGCGGCAGCGAGGACCTGGGCGGCGGCATGAACGCCTTCTTCGTCATCGAAGGCGGCATCCATGCGGATACGGGCAGCTCCACGCAGAACAACACGCTGTTTGGCCGCACCAGCATCGTCGGCCTGGGCAGCAAGTACGGCGCGGTGTCGATCGGCTTGCAGGACACGCCGTTGTTCACGACGCTGAACACCATCGTCGACCCGCTGCGCAACGGCATTGCGCGCTCCAACAACCTGATGGCGGCAACCGGCTTCCGGGCCGGTAACTCGGTGCTGTACCGCACGGCGGCCATCAACGGCTTCAGCGCTGACGCCATGTATGTGGCGGGAGAGGTGCCCGGCGACCAGAAGGCCAACCGGGCACTGGGCGGGTCGTTCGGCTACAGCAACGGGCCGCTGAATGTGCGCCTGGCTTACCACAACAAGAACAACGACACGGCGACGCTCAAGGACACCGGCTCGGCGCGCAATACGCTGCTGGGCGCGAACTATGATTTCGGTCCGGCGAAGGCGTGGTTCGGTTATGGCGTCGACAAGGGGCTGAACAGCGCGACGCTCAATAGTTCGGTGGTCAATTTCGAAGGTCCGGCGCCGGTGGCATCCACGGACAGCACCGATATGCTGCTTGGCGTATCGGCGCCGTTTGGCTTCAGCACCGTCGTGGCGACGTATATCCGCAAGAACGACCGCACGGCGCGCAACCAGGATGCGCAGCAGTACGCGCTGGCCTATATGTACGCGTTCTCGCGGCGCACCGACATCTACACGTCGTACGCGATGATCCGCAACCATAACGGCGGCGGCTACACGGAGGGTAACAGCGAGGAGCCGGGTATCGGCAATCGTCAGGTCACGGTGGGTTTGCGCCACCGCTTCTGATCACAGCAGGTCGATGCCGAATCGACGTACCAGCAGCGCGAACAGCCCGAAGCAGACTATCGTGATGGCGACGCATGCCAGCAGGGTCGGCCAGAAACCGATCCGTGGCAGCAGCGCCGGAAAGGCCAGGAACATCGGCAGCGTGGGCACCACGTACCAGAAGGTGTACCACGCGTGGTTGGCGATTTTCTGCTCAGGCTGTTTTTCGACGTATAGCCAGATCAGGGCAAGCAGTGTCACCAGCGGCAGCGCCGCGACCAGGCCGCCGATGCGGTCGCTGCGTTTGGCGAATTCGGAGACCGCCACGACCACGGCTGAAGTCAGCAGGTATTTGATGATGAGCCAGGCCATGTGCCTTCCTTATTTGAATCGTTAAAACCTGTAGCAGTGGGCCTGCTGGCTGTCGCTGCGCAATGACGGCATGACCAGCACGGCCGAGGTCTCCTTCTGGCATTCGATCAATGCGCGCCTGGATTCCTCGATGCCTGCTTCGATGAAGTCTTTTTTTGCGGCGCCGGCGATCGCCTGGGGGAGTTGCGTATCGCGGGCGCTGGCGCTGGCCGGCGCGCGTATCGCTTCAAAGCCGAACTCCTTCAGTCCTTTGTCAAAGGTTCGACGAACCAGCAGGCCGCCTTGCGAACTTAGCGCATTGCCGCCTGATGCAGGCCGTTGCATGTCCGCCGCATGGACCGTGGCGCACGCGAACAATAGCGGAAGCGCGATTTTACGCATCATCGTCCGTGCTGACAAACGTCAGCCGGTTGCCGGATGGGTCCTTGATCGACATTTCACGGCTGCCCCAGGGCATGGCTTCGATGCCGGGACGGGCGTGTTTGAACTGCTTGGCGATCAGTTGGGCGTGATACTCATCCAGGCCGTCGGTGGCGATGCGGATGGCCGCGCCCGGACTGCAATCGCCGAAATGTTCGGTGAGGTGAAGGATGCAGCCATCCCGCGACACTTGCAGGTAAAGGGGCGTGCCGGGTTCGAAGCGGTGCTCCCAGTCGACTTTGAAGCCGAGGAAGTCGACGTAGAATTCGCGCGTCTGCGCTTCGTTGAAGCTTCGCAGGATGGGGGTGATGCCGCCAAGGTTCATGTCGATAACTCCTTGATGCCTTGTGGTGTGTTGATGTGCGCGGCCAGCCGTGGCCTGTCGCCATGCCGGCAGGCGACGGTGTCCTCCAATCCGATGGACGCCAGCAGGGCGGCGACTCGCTGCTGATCGGGATGGAAGATCTCCAGCCTGGCCAGCGACAGGCCCTGGTCTGGCAGGCCGGCCGCCGATCTCCTAACGTAGTCGATCGGCCAACTTTAGCACAGGTCAGTACACTTCCGGAACGATGATCTCGGCCGGCACCGGGCGGCGCACGTAGTCGTCGTGGTACTCGCGTTCCGGCAGCTGGATCGCCGGATGCTCCACTTCCACATACGGCATCTGCTCCAGCAGGTGATGAATGCAGTTCAGGCGCGCCTTCTTCTTGTCCACGCCTTGCACCACCCACCACGGCGCCTCGGGGATGTGGGTCCGCTCCAGCATGATCTCCTTGGCCTTGGTGTATTCCTCCCAGCGGCGGCGGGACTCCAGGTCCATCGGGCTCAGTTTCCACTGCTTGAGCGGATCGTGGATGCGGCCCAGGAAGCGCGCGTTCTGCTCCTCGTCGGAGATCGAGAACCAGTACTTGATCAACTGGATGCCCGAGCGGGCCAGCATGCGCTCGAATTCCGGTACGGTCTGGAAGAACTCTTCGTACTGGTCGTCGGAGCAGAACCCCATTACGCGCTCGACGCCCGCGCGGTTGTACCAGCTGCGGTCGAACAGCACGATCTCACCGGCGGCCGGCAGGTGCGATACGTAGCGCTGGAAGTACCACTGCGTGCGTTCGCGGTTGTTCGGCGCCGGCAGCGCGGCCACGCGGCACACGCGAGGATTGAGGCGCTGGACGATGCGCTTGATCACGCCACCCTTGCCGGCGGCGTCGCGGCCTTCGAACAGGATCACCACTTTGTGGCCGGTGTGGACCACCCAGTCCTGCAGCTTGACCAGCTCCGCCTGCAGGCGGAACAGCTCACGGAAGTACTGGCGGCGGGCTTCCTTGGCTTCCTCGCTGCGCTCCGACACGCGCACCTCGCGCGTGACCGGATCGATCTCGCGGTCTTCCAGTTCCATCTCCAGCTCTTCGTCATAGCTGTCGGTCAGTTCGCGCTGTACGCGTTCCATCAAATCGGCTTCATTCAGTCGCATGCTGCTTCCTTGTTTCAGAAAATGTGGTGGAACAGCCAGAACAGCGAGCCCGATAACAGGATCGCGGCCGGCAGCGTCAGCACCCAGGCCATGGCCAGGTTGCGGACGGTGGACCATTGCAGGCCGGAGCGGTTGGCCGCCATCGTGCCGGCCACGCCGGACGACAGCACGTGCGTGGTCGATACCGGCATGCCGTACATGTCGGCCGCGCCGATGGTCAGCATCGCCACCAGTTCGGCCGATGCGCCCTGCGCGTAGGTCAGGTGGGATTTGCCGATCTTCTCGCCGACGGTGACGACGATGCGCTTCCAGCCCACCATGGTGCCCAGGCCCAGCGCGATCGCCACCGCCACCTTCACCCACAGCGGAATGAACTTGGTGGCGTCGTCGAGCTGCCGCTTGAAGGCCTTCAGGTTGGCGGCGGTGTCGGGGTCGAAGGGCAGGGCCTTGGTCTTGTCCATTACGTGCATGGTCTCCGCCGCCAGGTACATATCGTTGCGGACGTTGCTCACGGTCTCCGCCGGCACCTTGGCCAGCGAACCATGCTGCTTGACCGCCTGGCCGATGTCGCCGATCAGCACGGACAGCGCCGGGACCACTGCGGGCGTCAAGGTCTTGGTGCGGATGTAGGCCGACAGCTCGGGATGCGGATCGGCCATCGGCGCCACGCCGGGCGGCATGTATTTTTGCAGCGACTGCTGCGTGACCTGGGCCACGGCGACGAACTGGGTCACCTGGTCGGTGGGCAGCGCGCGGTTCAATGCGTAGGCCATCGGCACGGTGCCGACCAGGATCAGCATGATCAGGCCCATGCCTTTCTGGCCGTCGTTGGAGCCGTGGGCGAAGGAGACGCCAGTGCAGGTGAGGATCAGCAGGCCGCGGATGTACCACGGCGGTGGCGTGTTGCCGGCCGGGGCTTCGTATAATTCGCGGCGCTTGACGAGGGCGCGCAGCGCCAGCAGCAGCAAGGCGGCGCAGCCGAAACCGACCATCGGCGATAGCAGCAGCGAGTAGCCGACCTTGGCCGCCTGCGCCCAATCGACGCCACTGGTGCCGTCGCGGCCGTGCATCATCGCGTTGGCGATGCCGACACCGAGGATGGAGCCGATCATGGTGTGCGAGGACGAGGCCGGCAGGCCGAGCGCCCAGGTGCCCAGGTTCCAGACGATGGCGGCGATCAGCAGCGCGAACACCATGGCGAAGCCGGAACTGGAACCCACCTGCAGTATCAGTTCGACCGGCAGCAGCGAGATGATGCCGAAGGCGACCGCGCCGCTGGAGGTGAGCACGCCGAGGAAGTTGAAGCAGCCCGACCACACCACGGCGGCGTTGGCCGGCATGGAGTTGGTGTAGATGACGGTGGCGACGGCGTTGGCGGTGTCATGGAAGCCGTTGACGAATTCGAAGGCGAGGGCGATCAGCAGCGCCACGCCAAGCAGCACATACGGCAGCCAGCTGGTGGCGACCGGGCCGGCTTCGGTGACGTCGGAGCGCAGGCTGTAGGCGCTGAACAGCAGACCTGCCAACAGCAGCACGAAGAAGATGAGGGCGGTGATGGGGGTGTTCATGGTGTCGGCGGGACTGATCCGCGCGGGTTGGACGACCGTATTCATGCCATTCAGCTCCAGTATAAAAGTGGTAACTGAATGTACTTGTCGAATATGACAGAGGTATGACGACATCGAAGAGCTGCGCGGATGCTTGGCAAGGTTCGTGACAGTTGGCGGATATTTTCCGTAAGGAAATATGTAGAATGGAATCCCGCGCTAACACGTTTCTTTTTGGAGTCCGAACATGCCAATCCCGGCGATCTTCACATTTCGCGCCAAGGGTGCGGGAACCTTGTACCGATACCTTATAATTTCTGGTGCACTCATAGCGATGGGCACACTTGGTGGATGTTCCATCACGCGAGTGAGTATGGCTACCTATAAGAAGGAATATGCCCAGCTCAACCCGATGGGTATGGACCAGGCAGCGGCAGTCCGAAAGATCGAAGCCGCCGGCTATTCGTGTGACAAACCGTATGCTGACAGAACGCTGATGGACAATGGTATTGCAGTGCCCGTAACGGCTCAGTCCTGCTCCAACGCAAGTTTCGAGCTTTTGTGCCCGCAGAGGCGCTTCATAGACTTCAAATTCAGGACGTCAGACAACATAATAATCGAGGTCCACAAGCCAAATATGGTCGAGAGAAGTTGCTTTTAGTCGAAATTAATGCGGCGTGGTAGCGTCGATTGCCTGTTCACGTTGAAACTCAATCTGGAGTACCTAATTGAAAAATCATATTACGTTGGGCCATATTCTGTTTGCCACTTTCGTTTCGATTGTGCTCACCAATCCAGCCCGCGCTGAATATGTCGCGCCCAATATCCAGCATGCGCCGTATGGCGAGGTCAAGGTGGTCGTGCCAATTACCAGCGACGATCCAGCAGTTTGGCAATTCCGTTTGCGCAACGTCGGCAACGGGGTAACGGCAACCGCTGGATTGGGTGGGAGCATGAAGGCGAGGATTGTGTTGTACGGTGCAGGCGTTAAGTTGTTATCGCAACCGATGGATCCAAAGATCAGGGAAGCGATTGACGCCGCCCGTGCCGCAGGCGTGCAATTTAACGTTTGCAACGTCACGCTCAAAGGCATGAAACTGGACTGGCATGGACTTTACGGGCTTCAAGAAGTGGATATTGTTCCTTCCGGATTTGCCGAAGTGGGTTGGCTCGCCAGTCACGGTTGGGCTGTTGATCCCGCCAATTGAGTTATTCCTCGTGGTTGATGCGGTTGGCGACCACTGGCTGACGGTCATTCAAAGAGCCAAATGAATACCAAGGTAATGCATGACTAAATTATCGCTTCCGCATCAACTGACATGCTTGATTTCTTTGCTTCCTATGCTCACTTTCGCGCAGAGTAAAGACTCGTGCGAGGCGCCAGGTAATACCATTGATGCGAGGGCCTGTGCTCAGGAAAAATTTTCGGCAAAAGACCAGCAACTTAACGCTGCCTATCAAGCGGTGCTTAAGCAACTTGATTCTTATCAGGATAATGGCCCCGCCACGAAAAAAATGCTGATCGCCTCGCAACGCCGGTGGGTTGAGTTTCGCGACGCCGACTGTGCAGCTCAGCAACGCCTATACCAAGGGGGCTCTGCATCAGCGGAGATTTATTTGGACTGCATGACCGAGCACACGGAGCAGCGGATTAAGGAACTTAACCCAACATCTTGGCAGGCCGGCTAACGGCCAGCAGCGGCTGCTTAAGTAAAATCGGATACTGGAGATGCGGGATGAGTGAAGTTAATATTTCAGATGCACTCATAGAATTTATAGGGGCGTTTGAAGTTGTATTCCGATACGACTGGGAATACACGAAGATCATGATTGGTGACGAGGCTGCCGGCGCTACTTTTCTTGAGCCGGGCCTCGATGACGAATCGGAAGATTGGGCCGCAAGGGGCGCGTTATTAGAAAGGTATAGAGCGCTTGTCGGCGCTATGCAAAGTCAGGGATTGGAACCTAAGTTTCCATTTCCACAAGCGCAATTGCAGAGCCTTAAGGGCCCAGCTTGATGCTACTGCCACCAGCCAAAAGAGGACCTTGATATATTAAAGAAGGCGTTACTCTGTGTATGTGGCGGTGAACATTAAACTTCAAGATGGCTGAGTTTCGTCATGTAATTATTAAGATATGACGGATGGACTGAAATATGTCTATCCCAAAAAATATGAGGTGAACTTTGCAATACATAATTTTTTCAGAAACAGATCTTTTCTTTTCGCAACTAGATGACTTCATAAAAAAAGGTCCAACAGCGATACGAATTTCCGAGGAAAGAGTGGGGAACGATTCAAAATTGTGGCGGCGATTAAAAAAATGTGACAACTGGAACGAAATTGAAAAAGAATTTAAGAAAATTCAAGGCGGGGAAGACTCCCCCTTAAAAAGGGTGATTTCATCAAATTTCCAGGCGGCGCTCACTGGCCTGGAAATTGCCCTTTTGGCTTGGGTTGCAACATTAATTGCTGGAATACTTGCTTATGGTATCTATAAAGGGTGTAAGGTAAAGTTTTCCGGAAACTCCGATGGAGACATCGATATTGAGATAACTCCAAATTAGGCTATTGGTTAGCACCTACACCGTAACGACGGGCATCGGCCATAAACGGACGTTTAAATCAAAGATACTGGCCATCGGGAGAAGGAACATATAAATGCGGTTTTGGATGATACTTGCCTCTCTTACGATCCTGCTTACAACCAGTGTTGCTGCACAGTGTCGTCACGACGATTCTACAAACAAAAAAACGTACGAAACTTCAGGCCAAGCTATTGCAGCTGATGGCCGCCCGCTCGTTCCACCAGGGGCGGGGGGCCTTCTCGACAAGTCCTATCGACT
The DNA here is from genome assembly GCF_009857655.1 of Duganella vulcania. Taxonomy (NCBI): domain Bacteria; kingdom Pseudomonadati; phylum Pseudomonadota; class Betaproteobacteria; order Burkholderiales; family Oxalobacteraceae; genus Duganella; species Duganella vulcania. The sequence continues at coordinate 10,959 of NZ_WWCX01000033.1, read as the reverse complement.
TGTTGACGCCTATCAGAACGATGATGCAGAGACATGGAACCACTTGGTTTGCGGTGCATTGTCAGAAAAAGGCGCTCCCGGAAGCCTGAGCGCCATGAAATTTCTCGGTCTGCTCTCCACCCCAAGACTGGTTTCTGTTGCATCCGTTTCCGAGGCTGGAAATCTGACGACATCGCACCAACAGCCGACGGTGGAAATCGAAGTGCAGGCCGAAAACTACCCTGTCGGAAACTTAGTGCTAACATTTGTGGAAATAGACAACGGTAGATGCGTGTTAGTAATTTTTTGAACGGCAACCTAACCCGATGCTGCAGCCCGCGCCTAACGGCGCGGCTAAGCTAGTTCGTTGAGCTACCGCTTTGTAGAACCGTGAACGCCCGCAACGGGTCGACAAGCGCCGGTCAATAGCCCGGCTGCTTGAGGCCAGCATCTGGAATCCGCATGGCACGTTGCCTTTTCAGTGTTACCGGGCCGGAGCTAACGGCGCTCCGGCCAGCCCTCCATCGACCGCTTGCTCAGGAGTCTCGGACGGCGCGGTGCGGGTGGCTAACTCCAGTTCTTCGAAGGCCTCGTAGGTCAGTGTCATCAGGCGTTCCGGATCGGGCACGAGGTCGGTGTCGACGAACAGGGCCAGTTGAATCTGTCCTGCGTACGAGATGAACGCCAAGCCTACGCCCAGCTTGCCCGCCTGCGGCACCCAGCAGATCAAATCCGTCATGCGCGAGCCGGCCAGGTAACGGCGGCTGCCGGGGCCTTCGATATTGGTCAGCACCACCGACCCCTTGGACGTGAACAGGTTCAGCGCGAAATGCTGCAGGGCGGTCGGCAGGCAGCCGGCGATCGACAGGAAGGCCATGGTGGCGCGCGGCTGGTGCGAGCGCTTGATGGCGGTCATGCGTTCACTGGACTGGCGCAGGCGCACGCACGGATCGTCCATATTGGTTGGCAGGTCCACCGCCACCAGCCCGAACTCGTTCCCGAGCTGGAAGGCGTTGGCTTTTTCGCGCAGGTTGAAGGTGACGGCGGCGCGCAGGGCGCGGCCGTCGGGGCGCTGTCCGCGTTCGCCCAGGTACTGGCGCAGCGCGCCGGAGACGGCTGCCACCCACACATCGTTCAAGGTCACGCCCATGCGCTTGGACATCGCGCGCACGCGGTCCATCTCCAGTGGCGGCAGCCACACCAGCTGCTTGGCGCCGGTCATCGGCGCCTTGAACTGGCTGGGCGCGTCGGGCCACAGCACCGACAGGCGCGCCACGTGGAAGGCGATCTTCAGCCACGATACGCCGCGCGCCACCGCCGAGCACACGGCGTTGTGCGCCACTGTGGCGCGGTGCGGATGGCCGACCGGCGAGGGCGTGCGGCCATGCACGCCGTTGTCGTCGGTCAGGTGATTGAGCACGTGTACCAGCCCCAAACCGTCCGTGATGCAGTGGTGGACGCGGAACACGATGGCGTGGCCGCCGTTGACGCGGTCCAGCACCGTCATGTGCCACATCGGCCGGTCGCGCTCCAGCGGCAGGTGGGCGATGCGGGTCATGTGGGCTTGCAGCTCTTCGCGGCTGACGTCCTGCGACATCTGTTCCAGCTTGATGTGCTGGGCGATGTTGAACTGGTCATCCTCCACCCAATGCGGGCGTCCGCGCCGCTGCACCACCTTCTGCGTGAAGCGCGGGTAGTTGGGCAGGCGCAGGCCGATGGTCGATATCAGCCGCTCCATGTCGACCGCGCCTTCGAACAGCAGGATGCTGTTGATGACCATCAGGTTCTTGTCGGTGTCCATGCGATGCCACGCATAGTCGCGACGTGTCATTGCCGCCGGTGCTGCGGTTGGTTTGCTCATGTGACGCTGTCTCCTCATGCGGCGCCGGATCTTTGCCGGCGTCCGCTTATATTTTTACCGGTCGTGCTTCTGTCTCCGCCACGGGCGCCGGCGCCGCCGCTGCCGCCGCTTCCACCGACTTGGGTGAGCGCGGCCGCAGCGCGTAACGGTTCAAGCCCGTCATGTGGATGCGGCACAGGTAGTCCGGCCAGTCGATGACGGCCGGGTCGACCATGTAGCGCGCGCGGTCTTCGCTGCCGAAGCGCTGCGCCAGCGCCATCAGCGATTTGTTATGGAACACGTAGCGCGGCGCGGTGTAGAACGAGAAGGTCAATGCCAGCAGCTGCGTGGTACGCAGCGCTTCGAGCTTGGGCGAGTCGCCCGCGCCCAGCAGGCGGCGCACGCCGCTCCAGGCGGTTGCGCCGAGGCTCATGGCCCGCAGCAGCAACAGGAATACCGGGCGGCTGACGACGCGGAAGCCATGTTTCGGTTCGTTGTAGAACAGCCGTTCGTAGTTGCGCCAGTTGCGCTGCGATTCGGTCTGGAATAGTTCAATCACGCGACCGACCGAGATCGGATTGGCGGAGCCGGTGCAGGCCTGGTAGATGCGCGTGGTTCCGCGTTCGGTCAGCGCCTCGACGGCGGCCAGCACGATGCTGTTGGCCACCAGGTCGGCCGGCACGATGTCGACGATTTCATTTGCCTTGGCCGGGAAGAAGCTGGTCTTGCCGCGCGCGTAGGCGAGGATGATGGCGTCGGCCACCTTGACGCCTTCGATCCATCCGGGCGCCGGCTCCTGCAAGGTGCTTTCGATGATCGACGGGCGCACGATGGTGAGCGTGCGGCCGCGCATGGCCTGCATCGCCAGCTGTTCGCCCATCCATTTGGTGAAGGTGTAGGTGTCGTTCCAGCCGTGGTAATTGGCTTCGGCGATGCCCAGCTCCGTCAGGCGGCGCGCCAGTTGTTCGGGATCGGTGGTCTCGGCCTTGATGGCGGCCACGCGGTGCTGCAGGTGTTGGAGTAAACCGTATAAATCATAATGGCCGTCGGTGTGGCGCGGGATGGCGGCGCGGGCCGGGGTGACGTTCTGCTCCAGCATGTCGCCCCGGTTGTAGCCATTGACGTAGCAGGTCGATACCTGCACCAGCGGTGCGTTGGCGGCGCGCGCCAGTTCGGCAATGTGCTGCACGCTCAGGGCGTTGATGGCCAGCGCCTCGTCCAGCGCTTCGCGGAAGTTGACGCTGGCGGCGGCGTTGATCACCAGGTCGATGCGGCGGGCCAGCGCGTTGAACTCGGTCAGCTTCAGGCCGAAGCAGGGCGCGGTCACTTCGCCGGTCACGCATTCGATGCGCTCGGCAAAGAACTCGGCCAGGAAGGCCGGGCGCTCTGCGCGCAGGCGGTCGAACACGGAGGAGGTGGCGATGTCGCGCTCGAAGCGGGTGCGGGCGTCGCCGTTGGTTTTGCCGCGGCCGCCGCGTATCACCAGCACGATGCGGGCGATGTCGGGCACGCTGCGGATCAGTTTCTCCAGCACGACCTTGGCGAGGAAGCCGGTGCTGCCGGTAATCAGTACGCGCTTCCCCGACAGTGCTGCGTGGACGTTCAATGCTGGTTTCATAGCGGTTTCTCAGAAACGGTGTCATTACTGCAATGAGCCGATCTTAGAGCGAAACCGGGGAGTGACTGGCGACTTTGCAGTGGCTTTGGAAGCCAAACGCATGGCTGCGCGAGTCATGCGGGCGTGGGCGCCGGGGAAACTGAAATGGCCGCGTTTGCAACATTGAGGCATTTGCGCAACGGCCTATGTTCTTTGCGAACTCAGTCTGGTCTTACATCGGCGTGGGCGGAACGCCTATACCGCCCCATGGCGTGCTGGAAGATGATGGGTTGCCGGTAATGCCGGCGCTCAATAACTTCCACAGGAGACGATCATGACCCAGCGCCAGAAACCAGATGAAGCCAAGCAATCGGGCACGCCAGGCTCGCAGCAGAGCGGCACCCGCGGCGGCAGCCAGCAGCAAAGCGTGGACACCAGCCGCGATACGAAGAACAAGGAAAACAGCGATCCGGCCCAGCGCCAGTCCGGCAGCCGCGATGAACGGGGCAACCGCGACGAGCGCTAGACCTTCATTGCTGGGCTTCCGGGTACAAGCCGTGGACGCGGCCGAATAGGCGGGTCAGGCCCAGCAGGGCGTCGATGTGCGGGGTGGCCAGCTGCAGGCGCTGGCCGATCTCGCGCACGGACGCCACCAGCGCGTCCAGTTCCAGCGTGCGGCCGGCCTCGGCATCCTGCAGCATGGAGCTTTTGAAGGCGCCCAGTTTGCGGGTGACCAGGTGGCGTTGCTCGGGTGTTTCAGCGATATGGCAGCCGATGCGCTCGCCTATGGTGGCTGCCTCGCGCATGGCGGCGCGGCAGAATTCGGCCACCAGCTGGTCGTCCAGGATGCGGTCCGCCGTGGCGCCCGTGATCGCCGAGACCGGGTTCAGGGTCATATTCCCCCATAATTTATACCAGATGTCGTAGCGGATATCGGCCGATACCTTGACGTCGAAGCCGCCCTGGCGCAGCAGTGCGCCCAGTTGCTGGGCGCGTTCGGAGTCGCCGCCGGCGGGTTCGCCGATGATCAGGCCGTTGCCCATCTTGTGGCTGACCAGGCCGGGCGAGGGCGCCGAGGTGCTGGCGTGGACCACGCAGCCAATCACTTGTTGGTAAGGCAGTGCCGCCGCGATCACGCCGCCGGGGTCGACGCTGGTCAGCGGCTCGTTGCCGATGGCGGGCACGCCTTGGCCGAACCACCAGGGGACGCCGTTCATGGCGGGCAGGATGAGGGTGTGCGGGCCGATCAGCGGGGCGATCTGCTGTGCCACGGCGGCGAGCGCCTGGCCTTTGACAGCGATGATGACCACGTCTTGCGGTCCCAGGTCCGCCGCATTGTCGCTGGCGTGGGCGGGTGCCTGGATCAGGACGTCGCTTTGTTGGAGGCGCCAGCCATGTTGCCGTAGTGCGGCGAGCGTGTCGCCGCGTGCGTAGGCGCTCAGGTCGCAGGCCTGGGCCGCGGCCAGGCGCGCGCCGATGAAACCGCCAATGGCGCCGGCGCCGACGATGCATACTTTCATTTGATACTCCGTGTGGGAAAGTTTGCTTATTTTGCCACATCAGAGAAGCACGCACGTCGTTCCCGCGCACGCGGGAACGACGGGGAATTTTAGTTGCGGATATCCAGCGCCCGGTTCAGGCTCAGCGCGGCCAGCGAGCAGACCGCGCCCGACAGCAGGTACAAGCCCACATACGCCAGCCCGAACTGCGACGACACGCCCAGCGCCACCAGCGGCGCGAAGCCCGCGCCCACCAGCCATGCCAGGTCGGACGTGAAGGCCGCGCCGGTGTAGCGGTACTGCGCCGGGAAGTTGGCCGTCACGGCGCCGGCAGCCTGGCCGTACGACAGGCCCAGCAGTGCGAAGCCCAGCATGATGAAGGTATCCTGCGCGCCTTCGCCGCCGTTAAGCAGCGTCGGCACGAAGCCGCTGAACACCGCGATCAGGATGGCCAGCGAACCGAGCGTGCGGCGGCGGCCGATGCGGTCGGCGATCACGCCGGAAGCCACCACGCCCACCGCCATCAGCGCCACGCCCACCATCTGCGTGCCCAGGAAGCCGGTGACCGAGCGCGGCGAGTAGATCGTAATCCACGACAGCGGGAACACCGTCACCAGGTGGAACAGCGCGTAGCTGGCCAGGGCGGCGAGGGCGCCGATGATCAGGTTGCGGCATTGCGAGCTGGCCATTTCAATCACGCTGGTCGGCTGCAGCTCGCGCTCTTCCAGCAGCTTGGCGTACTCGCTGGTCGAGGTCAGGCGCAGGCGGGCGAACAGCGCCACCACGTTGATGGCGAAGGCCACGTAGAACGGATAGCGCCAGCCCCAGTCCATGAAGTCCAGGTCGCTCAGGTTGCCGATCAGGTACCAGAACAGGCCGGCCGCGATGAAGAAGCCGGTCGGCGCGCCCAGCTGGCCGAGCATCGCGTACCAGCCGCGCTTGTTCTCAGGGGCGTTGAGCGCCAGCAGCGACGGCAGGCCGTCCCACGAGCCGCCCAGCGCCAGGCCCTGGCCGATGCGCAGCACCGACAGGATCACGATGGAATAGAAGCCGCTGTCGGCGTACGAGGGCAGGAAGGCGATGCCGGCGGTGGTCGAGCCGAGCAGCAGCAGCGCGCCGGTCAGCTTGGCCTCGCGCCCGTAGCGGCGCTGGATGGCCATCGAGATCACGGTGCCGATCGGCCTTGCAATAAAGGCAAAAGAGAAGATGGTGAATGCGTACAAGGTGCCTTCCAGCCGCCCGTCGAAAGGGAACAGCAGCGAAGGGAACACCAGCACGGAGGCAATCGCGTAGACAAAGAAATCGAAATACTCGGATGCGCGGCCGATCACCACGCCGACCGCTATTTCGCCCGGTGAGATGTGATCGTCGTCCCGCGCATTGATGTTGCGTGCATCATTACCGGCCTGAGATGGTTCTTGGGCGCCAACATGCACGCCGTTTGGTGTAGTCGTAGTGGCCATGGTCTCTGTCTCCTGCGTTGATATTTTTATCACGATCATGCCCCGGCCCCTGGGACAAAGTGTCCAATGGCAGGAACATTCCGTGATTGGTACAGTAACACATCATCCACATACTGTAACGTAGATTACCTATGATTCCTTCTCTCGCGCGTCGTGGACTGTTCCTCGCGCCGCTGTTGTGGCTAGCAGGCTGCAACACGGTGGTGTTGAACCCGTCCGGTGATATCGCAGCCCAGCAGGCACATCTTGTTGTTGTGTCAACGCTGCTGATGCTGCTGATTATCGTACCCGTTATGTTCCTGATTTGCCTGTTCGCCTGGCGCTACCGGAAGTCCAACACTTCCGCCGAGTACCAGCCGGACTGGGACCACTCGACCAAGCTCGAGCTGCTGATCTGGGGCGCTCCGCTGCTGATCATCATCGTGCTGGGCCTGATCACCTGGATCTACACCCACCTGCTGGACCCATACCGTCCGCTGAGCCGCATCGACGAGAACCGTCCCGTGGCGGTCGGCGTCAAGCCGCTGGAAGTGCAGGTCGTGGCGATGGACTGGAAGTGGATGTTCATCTACCCTGAACAAGGCATCGCCACCGTCAACGAGCTGGTGACCCCGATCGACGTGCCGGTACGCTTCCACATGACGTCCTCGAGCGTGATGAACGCGTTCTACATCCCTGCGCTGGCCGGCATGGTCTACACCATGCCCAGCATGGACACGCAACTGAACGCGGTGATGAACAAAGTGGGCGTGTACGACGGCTTCTCGTCGAACTACAGCGGCGCCGGTTTCTCGGACATGAAGTTCAAGTACCACGGCGTCACCCAGGCCGACTTCGACGCCTGGGTCGCCAAGACCCGCGCCGGCGGCGGCACGCTGACCCGCGCCGGCTACCTGGACCTGGACAAGCCGACCATCAAGCATCCGATCATGCACTTCGGCAGCGTCGACAAGGGCCTGTACGACCTGGTGCTGAACCGCTGCGTGGCCGAAGGCTCGACCTGCATGAACGCGCAGATGGAGCAGGACGCCATGCGCATGCAGGCTGCCGCGACCGCGAAAGAACTGCCGAAAGATGTGTGCGAGCCTAAAGTCGCCACCGCCACGGCCCAACCACTCCGTAAAGAATGACCATGTCTGATCTCAACCTGACCAAACTGATCTTTGGGCGGCTGTCGCTGGAAGCAATTCCATACCACGAGCCCATCCTGATCGGCACCTTCGCCATGGTGGCGATCGGCGGCCTGGCCTTCCTGGCCGCGATGTTCAAATTCCGCCTGTGGGGCCCGCTGTGGCGCGACTGGATCACCTCCATCGACCACAAGAAAATCGGCATCATGTACATGGTGCTGGCGATTATCATGCTGCTGCGCGGCTTCGCCGACGCGCTGATGATGCGCGCCCAACAAGCGATCGCCTTCGGCGACAACGCCGGCATGCTGCCGCCGCACCACTACGACCAGATCTTCACGGCCCACGGCACGATCATGATCTTCTTCGTGGCGATGCCGCTGGTGACCGGCCTGATGAACTACGTGGTGCCGCTGCAGATCGGCGCGCGCGACGTTTCGTTCCCGTTCCTGAACAACTTCTCGTTCTGGATGACCACCTTTGGCGCCATGCTGACCATGGTCTCGCTGTTCGTCGGCGAATTCGGCCGCACCGGCTGGCTGGCCTTCCCGCCGCTGTCGGGCATCGCGGCCTCGCCGGACGTCGGGGTCGACTACTACATCTGGTCGCTGCAGGTGGCCGGGGTGGGGACCACGCTCTCGGGCGTCAACCTGATCGCCACCATCGTCAAGATGCGCGCGCCAGGCATGAACCTGATGAAAATGCCGGTCTTCACCTGGACCGCGCTGTGCACCAACGCGCTGATCGTCGCCACCTTCCCGATCCTGACCGTCACGCTGGCGATGCTGTCGCTGGACCGCATGGTCGGCACCAACTTCTTCACCAACGACCTCGGCGGCAACCCGATGTTGTACGTCAACCTGATCTGGATCTGGGGCCACCCCGAGGTGTACATCCTGGTGCTGCCGGTGTTCGGCGTGTTCTCGGAAATCGTCTCGACCTTCAGCGCCAAGAAACTGTTCGGCTACACCTCGATGGTGTACGCCACCGTCGTGATCACCATCCTGTCCTACCTGGTATGGCTGCACCACTTCTTCACGATGGGCTCGGGCGCGTCGGTGAACTCGTTCTTTGGCATCACGACGATGATCATCTCGATCCCGACCGGCGCCAAGATCTTCAACTGGCTGTTCACCATGTACAAGGGCCGCGTGCGCTTTGACGTGCCGATGATGTGGACCGTCGGCTTCATGCTGACCTTCGTCATCGGCGGCATGACCGGCGTGATGCTGGCCGTGCCTCCAGCCGACTTCGTGCTGCACAACTCGCTGTTCCTGATCGCCCACTTCCACAACGTCATCATCGGTGGCGTGGTGTTCGGCTGCTTCGCCGCGATCAACTACTGGTTCCCTAAAGCGTTCGGCTTCAAGCTCGACGAGTTCTGGGGCAAGGTCTCGTTCTGGTGCTGGCTGGTCGGCTTCTGGGTCGCGTTCACGCCGCTGTACGTGATGGGCTTCATGGGCGTCACCCGCCGCATGAACCACTTCGAAGATCCGTCGCTGCAAAAATGGTTCGTGATCGCCGCCATCGGCGCGCTGATCATCGCCGCAGGTATCGGCGCCATGCTGGTGCAGTTCTACGTCAGCTGGAAGAACCGCGAGAAGCTGCGCGACGTGACCGGCGACCCATGGGGCGGCCGCACGCTGGAGTGGGCCACCTCGTCGCCACCGCCGGACTACAACTTCGCCTTCACGCCAGTGGTGCATGAGAGCGACAGCTGGGCCGACATGAAGGCCAACCACTACCAGCGTCCGACCAAGGGCTTCGTGGCCATCCACATGCCGAAGAACACCGCCGCCGGCTTCATCATCTCGGCGCTGGCCTTCGCGCTGGGCTTCGCCATGGTCTGGCAGATGTGGATTCCAGCCGGCCTGGCGTTCATCGCCATGATGGTTGCCATCATCACGCACACCTTTAACTACAAGCGCGATTTCTACATCCCTGCGGAAGAAGTCATCCGCACCGAAGAAGCGCATACTCGTCTGCTGGAAAGCCATGTCTGAAACTATCGCTAACGGCGCCGTGAGCGCCGACCCAAGCGCACGCTACTACGTGCGCGAACACCACCCGGAGAACGGCACGCTGCTGGGCTTCTGGCTCTACCTGATGAGCGACTGCCTGCTGTTCGCCGGCCTGTTCGCCGCCTACGCCGTACTGGGCCGCAACTACGCGGGCGGCCCGACCGGCGCCGAGCTGTTCGACCTGCCGACCGTGGCGCTCAACACCGGCTTCCTGCTGATGTCGTCGATCACCTATGGCTTCGCCATGATCGCCGCGCAGCGCAAGAGCGTGAAGGGCACCATCGTCTGGCTGGCCATCACCGGCCTGTTCGGCCTGGCCTTCCTGTACCTGGAACTGGATGAATTCGTTCACCTGATCCACGAAGGCGCCGGTCCGCAGCGCAGCGCGTTCCTGACCTCGTTCTTCGCGCTGGTCGGCACGCACGGCCTGCACGTGACGTTCGGTTCGATCTGGCTGGTCACGCTGATCTTCCAGCTGGCCAAGCACGGCCTGACGCCGGAAAACAACCGTCGCCTGATGTGCCTGTCGATGTTCTGGCACTTCCTGGACGTGATCTGGATCGGTGTGTTTACCTTTGTTTATCTGATGGGAGTCCTGCCATGAGCGCACACAATCACGACCACCACGGCCATGACGACCATGGCCACGGCCACGACGCCGTGCCGCACGGCAGCCTGAAGGACTACGCGATCGGCTTCGTGCTGTCGGTGATCCTGACCGCGATTCCGTTCTGGCTGGTGATGCACAAGGCCTTCGACAAGTCCAGCACCACCGCCGCGGTGATCCTGGCCTTCGCCGCCGTCCAGGTAGTGGTGCACATGGTGTACTTCCTGCACATGAACGGCAAGATCGAAGGCGGCTGGTCGCTGCTGGCGACCTTGTTCACGCTGGTGTTGCTGGTCATCGTGCTGGCCGGTTCGATCTGGGTCATGTACCACATGAACGTCAACATGATGCCGTCCATGGGTACGGACGTGCACAACATGCGCGACATGCAATGATGGACGGGCCATCGCGCCCACGTTCCAGCGCCCTGCGCATCATCCTGGCCATCGCGGCCGGGGTGATGTTTGCAGGGTTTTTTGCTTTGGGGACGTGGCAGTTATACCGCCTGCAATGGAAGCTGGCGCTGATCGAGCGGGTCGAGCAGCGCGTGCACGCCGCGCCGGTGGACGCGCCCGGCGTGGCCCGGTGGCCGGGCCTGAACGCCGAGGCCGACGACTACCGCCGCGTGCGGCTGAGCGGCCACTTCCTGAAGGGCTCGGACACGCAGGTGCTGGCCTCGCTGGACCGCGGCATCGGCTACTGGGTGCTGACGCCGCTGTGCACGCCAGACGGCGCCATCGTCATGGTCAATCGCGGCTTCATCCGCGCCGGTTCCGGCGGCTGGGCGCCGCAGCCGGCGCCACCTGCCGCGCCGGCGGACGCC
>NZ_WWCX01000339.1:0-248 GCF_009857655.1 Duganella vulcania | reverse complement strand
TCGCCGCCAGGTTGCCCCGCGCTGCCGTTCGACTTGCATGTGTAAGGCATGCCGCCAGCGTTCAATCTGAGCCAGGATCAAACTCTTCAGTTTAATCTCTGTTTATTTGCTACTTTCGTAGCACCGTCATTGCTGACGGGTCGCTCACTCAAAATACTGACAGGCCACTACTTCCGTAGTGCCTATTTCATTACTTCTTGTGAACATTTGATATTTTAAGTATCAGCAGAACTAGTCTGCTGTGCACT
>NZ_WWCX01000338.1:0-255 GCF_009857655.1 Duganella vulcania | reverse complement strand
GACCAACTTGCTATGGTCATCAGGCATTGACTTGTACGGGCTGCGCGCATTCGCGTCGCCCAGAATCTGGAATTAGTAAGTAATTTAGGTAATGAAGTTGTATCAACGAACGTTCCAACATACTTCTTATTCACCATAACCTGCTAAGGTTATAGGGACAAGCCGTACGGGCAATTAGTATCAGTTAGCTTAATGCATTACTGCACTTCCACACCTGACCTATCAACGTCCTGGTCTCGAACGACCCTTCAAAGA
>NZ_WWCX01000337.1:0-255 GCF_009857655.1 Duganella vulcania | reverse complement strand
GTTTTACCAGAAGTAGGTAGCTTAACCGTAAGGAGGGCGCTTACCACGGTAGGATTCGTGACTGGGGTGAAGTCGTAACAAGGTAGCCGTATCGGAAGGTGCGGCTGGATCACCTCCTTTCTAGAGTGGCACTCTTCTTCAAGCGTTCACACTTATCGACTGTCAAATTAAAGAACAGCATTTGGGGCTGTAGCTCAGCTGGTTAGAGCACCGTGTTGATAACGCGGGGGTCGTTGGTTCGAGTCCAACCAGCCC
>NZ_WWCX01000336.1:0-255 GCF_009857655.1 Duganella vulcania | reverse complement strand
CGTTTGATGAAAGTGCACAGCAGACTAGTTCTGCTGATACTTAAAATATCAAATGTTCACAAGAAGTAATGAAATAGGCGCTATGAAAATAGTGGCCTGTCAGTATTTTGAGTGAGCGACCCGTCAGAAATGACGGTGACACGAAAGTGTCAAATAAACAGAGATTAAACTGAAGAGTTTGATCCTGGCTCAGATTGAACGCTGGCGGCATGCCTTACACATGCAAGTCGAACGGCAGCGCGGGGCAACCTGGCG
>NZ_WWCX01000335.1:0-255 GCF_009857655.1 Duganella vulcania | reverse complement strand
CGGTCGCAAGATTAAAACTCAAAGGAATTGACGGGGACCCGCACAAGCGGTGGATGATGTGGATTAATTCGATGCAACGCGAAAAACCTTACCTACCCTTGACATGGATGGAATCCTTGAGAGATTGGGGAGTGCCCGAAAGGGAACCATTACACAGGTGCTGCATGGCTGTCGTCAGCTCGTGTCGTGAGATGTTGGGTTAAGTCCCGCAACGAGCGCAACCCTTGTCATTAGTTGCTACGAAAGGGCACTCTA
>NZ_WWCX01000334.1:0-255 GCF_009857655.1 Duganella vulcania | reverse complement strand
CGCCTGCGCACGCTTTACGCCCAGTAATTCCGATTAACGCTTGCACCCTACGTATTACCGCGGCTGCTGGCACGTAGTTAGCCGGTGCTTATTCTTCAGGTACCGTCATTAGCAGAGGATATTAGCCTCCACCGTTTCTTCCCTGACAAAAGAGCTTTACAACCCGAAGGCCTTCTTCACTCACGCGGCATTGCTGGATCAGGCTTGCGCCCATTGTCCAAAATTCCCCACTGCTGCCTCCCGTAGGAGTCTGGA
>NZ_WWCX01000333.1:0-256 GCF_009857655.1 Duganella vulcania | reverse complement strand
CGGGAGGCAGCAGTGGGGAATTTTGGACAATGGGCGCAAGCCTGATCCAGCAATGCCGCGTGAGTGAAGAAGGCCTTCGGGTTGTAAAGCTCTTTTGTCAGGGAAGAAACGGTGGGGGCTAATATCCCTTGCTAATGACGGTACCTGAAGAATAAGCACCGGCTAACTACGTGCCAGCAGCCGCGGTAATACGTAGGGTGCAAGCGTTAATCGGAATTACTGGGCGTAAAGCGTGCGCAGGCGGTTTTGTAAGACT
>NZ_WWCX01000332.1:0-262 GCF_009857655.1 Duganella vulcania | reverse complement strand
AGATTAAAACTCAAAGGAATTGACGGGGACCCGCACAAGCGGTGGATGATGTGGATTAATTCGATGCAACGCGAAAAACCTTACCTACCCTTGACATGGATGGAATCCTTGAGAGATTGAGGAGTGCTCGAAAGAGAACCATTACACAGGTGCTGCATGGCTGTCGTCAGCTCGTGTCGTGAGATGTTGGGTTAAGTCCCGCAACGAGCGCAACCCTTGTCATTAGTTGCTACGAAAGGGCACTCTAATGAGACTGCCGGTG
>NZ_WWCX01000331.1:0-264 GCF_009857655.1 Duganella vulcania | reverse complement strand
GAGTATTTAGCCTTGGAGGATGGTCCCCCCATATTCAGACAGGATTTCTCGTGTCCCGCCCTACTTGTCGTACGCTTAGTTCCACACATCGCATTTCACATACGGGGCTATCACCCGCTATGGCTCCAATTTCCAGTGGATTCTGTTATGCGTCATGCTAAAACGTACAGGCTCATCCCATTTCGCTCGCCACTACTTTGGGAATCTCGGTTGATTTCTTTTCCTGCAGCTACTTAGATGTTTCAGTTCGCCGCGTTCGCTTTG
>NZ_WWCX01000330.1:0-264 GCF_009857655.1 Duganella vulcania | reverse complement strand
CACCGTCGTATGATGCGATGGGGGGACGGATCGCGGAAGGTTGTCTGACTGTTGGAATAGTCAGTTTCTGCTTCATAGAAGGCGCTTAGGCAAATCCGGGCGCGTAATTCAAGGGAGTGGGACGAGGTGCTTAGGCACTGAAGCAATCGGAAGTGGTTCCAAGAAAAGCCTCTAAGCTTCAGTCATACGAGACCGTACCGCAAACCGACACAGGTGGGCGAGATGAGTATTCTAAGGCGCTTGAGAGAACTCGGGAGAAGGAAC